>JANNPG010000078.1:0-3606 GCA_031399805.1 Betaproteobacteria bacterium
TCTGACCGAAGGCCTCGTAAAAACGCCTGCTCAGGAGGCGTGCGAGCAGATCGGTGCCGCCGCCGGGGCTGAACGGCAGCACGATGCGGATCGAGCGCGCCGGATAATCCTGCGCGAAGATGGCGGTCGTTGCCGCGAGCAGGGCCGCCATGAGAAACGGGGCCGCCGCCATTCTTGAGACAGTGCACGAACTTTTCATGATTCATTCCTTGTGAGGATGCCGGGATTTTTCGCGACTCACTCCGCACCGGGCGCACGGAGCGCGCCGGGCGGCATGCGTAAATTGCAGGATCGACAATCCGCGCTAGCTTCCGCCCGCGCCGCGCCGCCGTCAAGCCGCAAATTTGCAGCGTCAAACCAAAGCAGAAATGTCCCCCGCTACTGCGCAGGGATTACCGGCAGCAGCACCGACGCTTGGCGCTGCGCGCCGAAGTGCAGCGTCACCTTGCCGCCGAAAACCGCCGGCGGCCGGTCGGTCGGGTCGTCGTGCTCGAACGGCCCGCAGCCGCGCATCGGGTTTTTCATGTTGGAAAGCGTCGCCGCCTCGCCCGCATACACGTAATCCTTGCCGCGCACCGTGAGCGCGATCCGATAACCCTTGGGCACGACGATGCACGTCGGCCAGATTTCGACGTCGAGTTCGTAGACTTCGCCCGCTTGCAACGGTTGCTCCTCGTCATGCGTGTGGTACGGACGGTACGCAAGCGAGAGTTTCGGGTCGAGCTTGCGGTGCGACGCGCGCAGCCAGCCCTGGGCCACCGGTGTGTGCGGATCGAGCGCGCCCTGGAACACAACCTCCTTGCCTTGCGGGTCGTATACGCCCAGCACCGCGAATATGTCCGTGTTCGTCGTGGCCGACGACAGGAAGAGCTTCAACGCCGACGGCCCGGTGATCTCGGTGTCTTTTTCCATGGGCGGAGTCGAAAACGTCACGCCGTCGCCTGTCGCATCGTACGTGACCGACGCGTCCGTCGTCAGCGGCGTCGGTGACAAGCTCTTCTGTTTCGGATCCAGATAGAAGTGCGTCCAGCGCGTGCGCGCAAGCGGCCATTCGTTCTCCGCGCGTTCGACGAATTTCTCACCGGGATGCCGCACCTGCAACAGCACTTTCGGCTGCTGGTCCCAGCCATTGGCCTCGCCCTTCAGGAAGAAATCGAAAAAGCGCTTCTGCAGCCTGACGCCGTAGTCGGTGTAGAACGGCGCCCAGTGCGAGCCGCCATGCACCTCGAGCCATTTGTCTTTTGATGCCGCGCGCATGAACCCTTCGAAGTTGCCACGCGGATGCAGGCCCTGCCCGCCCCAGTTCGCGGCGGACAGCAACGGCAGTTTGACTTTCGCGAGATCGCCGCTGCGCTCCTTGTAATACTCGTCGTCGAGCGGACGCGCCAGAAACGCGCCCCACATGTTCTCGCGGTTCTGCGCCAGTTCTTCTTCGCTCAGCGTCTCGGGGCCGCAGACGAGCTCACCGGTGACGCGGCTTTTAGCACCCCGTTCGCCTACACCGTGCTGCACCGTCTTCACCTGCATTTCCTGCCAGTTTTTGCGGAACACGCAGATGATGCCGCCGTGGCGCGCCGAATCGCGGTAGTTGTCGACCCAGCCTTCCCACACGCAGATCGCCGCGAGATGCGGCGGCTGAGTGGCGGCGGCACGCCACTGGCTGCTCGCGTAATAAGAAATACCGTTGAGTCCGACTTTGCCGCTGCACCACGACTGCGTGCCGGTCCACTCGATGCAGTCGTGAAAATCCTTGTTCTCGCGCGCGCCGTTGTGGCACAGATAGCCCGGCGAGCGGCCGGCACCCCGCGAATCGACGCGCACGCACACGTAACCGTCGGGCACCCATTTTTCGGGATCGACGACTTCCCAGCTCTGGTATTTGTTGGTCGAGCCCGCGACCGCGTCCGGATTTTCGCGGCACATGATGTCCCACGCGGTCTTGTAGCCTTCCTGAAACGCGAGGCCCTTGCCGTACGGCCCGTAGCTCACGAGCGCCGGATACTTGCCTGGCGCCACCGGGCGGAACACGTCGGCGCGCAACACGATGCCGTCGTCCATCCTGATCGGCACATCCCAGTCGATGCGCATGCCGTCGCGGATTTCGCTTTTGTATTCGCTCATTGCCTCAATTCCTTGTTGACTAAATCTCGTCTCAAAAATCCAATTCTGAATTCAGCCGCCGATAAACGCCGATGAACGCCGACAAAAAAACACGGCAATCATTCAAGTAAGGCTTAAATGAGCTTGATCTTATCGGCGTTCTTCGGCGGCAAATTGTTTTTGGAATTTTAAGTTCAGGTCTTTTTAAGTTCAGGTCTTTTTAAGCACCGCCGGATTGACCACGTTCGCCCTGTCGCACTCGCCGCGCTGGATGTAACCGACGATGGTGGTCGCCGCTATTGTGCCCATGCGCGTCATGGCTTCCGCGGTCATCGCGGCGATGTGCGGCGTGCAAATCACATTGTCGAGAAAAAGCAGCGGATTCTTCGGATCGGTCGGCTCCTTGGCGAAGGTATCGAGCCCGGCGCCCGCGAGCCTGCCGTTCTTCAGTGCATCGGTGAGCGCCGCTTCGTCGATGAGGCCGCCGCGCGCGGTATTGATCAGGAGCGCGGTTGGCTTCATCAGGCGCAGTTGCTGCTCGCCCAGCATGCCGCGCGTCTTGTCGGTCAGCGGGCAATGCAGGCTCAGGATGTCCACACGGCCTAGCAGACGCTCAAAGTTTTCCTCAACTTCCATGCCTTCGGGATCCTTAATGCGCGAACGCGAGTGGAGCACAACGCGCGCGCCGAGCGCGTGCGCCATACGCGCGGTGCGCTGTCCGATCTGGCCGTAGCCGACGATGCCGACCACGCGGCCGCGGAATTCGCGGCCCTGGTAGGTCGCCTTCTCCCATTTCCCTTCACGCAGCTTGGCGTTCAATTGCGGCAGGTCGCGCGCGAGCGTGAGCATAAACATGATCGACTGCTCGGCAACCGGATCAGCGTTCGCATCGCCGGCCGTTACCACCACGATGCCGCGCGCGGTCGCCGTGTCGATATCGACGCTGTCGACCCCGGCGCCGTGCTTGGCGATGATCTTCAGGTGCTTCGCCCCTTCGAGCACGCGCCGCGTAAACGGCGGCGAGGTGCGCAGCAGCACCGCATTGATGTGCGCGGACGAAAACTTCGCCAGCAAAGTCTCTTCGTTGAGCGGATCAGCCATGTAGATAACTTCGGCGCCGGCGTCGCGCAGGATTGTTTTGGCGGAATCGGATAACTGGGTGGATGTGACGAGAACGACGGGTTGGGTCATATGTTATGCGTGAAGGGTGAATGAGTGGTGATCCAGTGATTCAGTGATTCAGTGATTCAGTGATTTAGAGCGCATTTCAAAATGAGGGTAGCGCAGGCGACCCCGCCTGCACCGGCCTCAATGCAGGCGAGTCGCCTGCGCTACGCCCCGAAGGAAGTCCCCATGGGGGACGCCCCGGAGGAAGTCCTCTTGGGGGACAAGAGCGCGTACATGGCACCGGGGATAATTCATTTTGAAATGCATTCTTAATGATCGGAGGGTTAATTGTCGCGGAACACGATGAGACCGTCCACTGCAACCACGCCCTGCCCTTCG
>JANNPG010000084.1:0-4238 GCA_031399805.1 Betaproteobacteria bacterium
GGCACCGTTCCCGCAAACGGGCCTGCGGCTAACGAGTCACGGCGCCACATTGTCGCAAGCCACTTGCTTAGAATGACTAAGCGGCGTGTCTTGCTTCGCGTTCTGAGCCAAAATCGTGACAGCGCATCACGCGTTTCATTATGTTAGGGACTCTAGGCCTGAATCTTGGATCAGCTACTTCAGCACGGCCTTAACGCGCTGATGCTGGGCGGCACCTACGCGCTGCTCGGCATCGGCCTGACGCTGATCTTCGGCATCATGCGCGTGGTCAATTTCACGCACGGCGAGCTCTACGCGTTCGGCGCGTACATGATGTATATGCTGGTAATGCTCACCGGCGCGAATTTCTTCGTTGCGCTCGTGCTTGCGGTCGCGCTCGGGGTGGCGCTGGGCGCGACGCTAGAGTTCGTACTTCTCCGCAAGCTGCGCGGCGCCGACATCGACACCACCATGCTCGTGATGATCGGCGCCTGGATCGCACTGCAGAACGCCGAACAACTCGCCTGGACTGGTGTCGCCCAGTCGATCGACAGCCCGTTTCCCTCGGCGCCCCTGGTGATCGGCCCGGTTTCGGTCTCGTGGGGACGGGTTTTCGTGTTCGGCGTCGCACTGGCGCTGATCGCCGCGACCTACGCGCTCATCAACCACACCCGGCTCGGCAAGGCGATGCGCGCGACGTTCCAGGACCGCGACACGGCGGCGCTCATGGGCATTCAGATCGGGACCGTCTCTACCGCGACCTTCGCCCTGGGTTCGGGACTGGCCGCGGCCGCCGGCGCGCTGCTCGGACCGGTGTACGTCGCCTATCCGACCATGGGCGATCTCGCCGCCCTCAAGGCGTTCGCCATCGTCATCCTCGGCGGCCTGGGCAGCATTGCCGGCGCGACCGCCGGCGGCTTCATTCTTGCTCTGGCGGAGGAACTCGGCGCGAGTTACATCTCATCGGGCTATCGCGACGCGATGGGGTTCCTGCTCATCATCCTGATCCTCATCTTCAAGCCAACGGGCCTGTTCGCGCAGAAGGAGCGCATCGGGTGAGCAAGGTCCTCACCGCGCTGTGGCTGCTGTTCCTGTTTTCCCTGCCGCTCTGGATGGATAACCAGTACGTGCTGCACATCCTCGTCGTCACCGGCATCTTCATCATTGCGGCCATGAGCCTGAACCTGCTGCTCGGCTACGCCGGGCAGCTTTCCCTCGGCCATGTCGCTTTCTTCGGCATCGGCGCCTACGCCAGCGCGCTGGTGTCGCTTGGATTCAGCGTGCACATCGCACCGGGAACGGTGTTCGCGATGGGGCCGCAGCCGGTGTGGTGCGGATTTCTCGCCGCGGTCCTCGCGTCCGGTGCCTGCGGCTGGTTCATCGGCCGGCTGTCCTTCAAGGTGCGCGGCGCCTACTTCGTCATCGTCACGATCAGCTTCGCCGAGGTGGTGCGCCTCATCGCACTCAACTGGGTCGAGCTCACGCAGGGCCCGATGGCGCTCAACAATATCCCACCGCTGACGCTGTGGCTGCCCGGATTAGGCGAGCACGTCTTCTGGAAGAAACCCGCGAACTACTGGCTCGTCCTCACCACTGCCGTCGTCAGCTACGTGATAGTGCGCCGCCTGGTCCGCTCGCGTGCGGGCCGCGCCATGGTCGCGTTGCGCGAAAACGAGCCGCTCGCGACCTCGGTCGGGATCGACGTCACGCGCTACTTGGTGCTGGCGACCGTGGTCTCCGCGGCAATGGCGGGCGCGGCGGGCGCGCTTTACGCGCACTACATTCGCATCGTCGATCCGGACGTGTTCCTGTTCATCTACACCGTGACCATGGTGATCATGGTCATTACCGGCGGCAAGGGCACGCTCGCGGGCCCGGTAGTCGGCGGGCTGATCTTCGGACTGCTGCCCGAGACGCTGCGCGCGTTCGCGATTCCGCCCGAAGTGCAGTGGATTATCTACGGCGTGTTGATGGTGCTGGTGGTGTACTTTCTGCCCGAGGGCATCGTGCCGGCCGTTCAGCAGTGGTGGCAGCGGCGACGCGGCAACGTCGCGGGAAACGCGCAGGCCGCACCGTGACGGCTGCGGCGCTGCTTGCGGTGAACGGGCTGGTGGTCCATTTCGGCGGACTAACCGCGATCGAAGACCTGAGCCTCGAAGTGAGGCAGGGCGAGGTCCTCGCGCTGATCGGGCCGAACGGCGCCGGCAAGACGTCGGCCTTCAATGCGATCACGGGCTACCTCGCACCGAGCGGGGGAGAGATGGTCTTCGGCGGCGTGCGCCTGAACGGCCTGAAGCCGCATCGCATCGCCGAACTGGGGCTGGTGCGCACGTTCCAGAAGACGAGCGTCTTCGGCGGGCGTAGCGCGCTGGAGAATATCCTGATCGGGCTACACCTGCGCTCGACACAGCGCACGCTCGCGATCCTGCTCGGCCTGCCTTCGATCGCGCGGGAGGAACAGCGCCTCGCGGCGGAGGCGCGCGAGATTCTCGCGTTCATCGGCCTCGGCGCGCGCGAGGGCGAACTGGGCAGCGCGCTGCCCTACGGCGAGCAGCGCCTGCTCGAAGTCGCGGTCGCGCTCGCCGCGAAGCCGAAGCTCCTGTTGCTGGACGAGCCGGTATCCGGCATGAACGCGGTGGAAACCGCGAGCTTCATGATGAAGCTCGCGGAGATCCGCGCGCTTGGCATCACGGTACTGCTCGTCGAGCACGACATGAAGATGGTCATGGGCGTCTCCGACCGCGTCGTGTGCCTGAGTCAGGGCCGCGTCATCGCCAGCGGCACGCCGGCGCAGATCCAGCGCGACCCCGAAGTGATCCGCGCCTACCTCGGCGAGAAATACGCGCGTGCTCACGGTTGAAGCACTCGAATGCCGCTACGGCAACGTGGTGGCGGTGCGCGAACTCTCGCTTGAGGTGCGCAAGGGGGAACTCGTCAGCCTGATCGGCGCCAACGGCGCGGGCAAGACGACCACGCTGAAGGCAATATCGGGCGTGCTGACGCCGAGCGCCGGGCGCATCGTCTTCGAGGGCGAGAACATCACGCGGGCATCGGCGCGGCGCGTGCTCGAGCTCGGTATCGCGCACTGCCCCGAGGGCCGCCGCATGTTTCCCTACATGACGGTGCGCGAGAATCTGGAAATGGGGTGCTACCTGAGGCACGACAAGGCCGGCATCGAGGCCGACATGCGCCGGCTCTTTGAGCGGTTTCCCATTCTGCGCGAACGGCGCGCCCAGGCGGCGGGTACGCTGTCGGGAGGCGAGCAGCAAATGCTCGCCATTTCGCGCGCCCTGATGTCGCGGCCCAAGCTCATCATGTTCGACGAGCCGTCGCTGGGTCTTGCGCCCAACCTCGTTGAACGCACGTTCGACATCATTCGCCAGATCCGCACCGAGGGCGTGACGGTGATCATGGTCGAGCAGAATGCGGCTGCGGCGCTGGAACTCTCGGATCGATCCTACGTGCTGGAACAGGGCCGCGTGAGTCTCACCGGCACGGGCGCGGCACTGCTCGACGACCCGCACGTCAAAGAGGCCTATCTCGGCGCGTAGGCGCCGGGCGGACTTGTTTTCACGTGTGCGCTGCGATCGGAAAGGTCGCAGGAGACCGCCGTAATTCAGCATACTCACGCGTCTGGGCTTGCCTGCGCGCGCCGCCGCGCTTAGCGGCGCGGCCGCTGGCGCTGTTCCAGGCGGCCTGATCGTCACGGCAAAAGCGGTTCTGCAACAGAACCGGCGATCCGGCTCGGCCCGCGCTCGCGCGAAGCGGTCAAACTGCGTCGAAGTGAAGCGATTCGGGCCGATGTAGGGCTCAAATAGTCATCGAGAGAGCAAAACTTTCACCAAACACCGTGATATTGACCGCTCTCCGGGCCGGCGATATAGTTGCAAACGGGGAAAAAGGTGGTTTGAATTTCCTATTTCCTTGCCTATGTGGATATGTGGCTTGAAGCCGAAGATACGCCCGCATGGCGCAAGCACGAACAGGCCGCGCGGCAGCTCGCCCTCTTTTGAGGGCGGGCCTTCGATGCCACTTCAGAATCCATCTTGACGCGATGTCGACACGTCGACATACTGGATCGATGAGAACAAAAACCGATTCCAGCCGCAGAAACCTCCGACCCCGCCAGATCGTCGGCTTTAGCCTACCCCCCGAGCTTGCCGTCGAGGTAAAAACAGAAGCCGCCCGCCGCAACGTCTCGCTCCGCAAGCTCTTCGACGAAATCTGGCATCTCTACAAGAAAACGAAAACAGCAGGAG
>JANNPG010000192.1:0-3890 GCA_031399805.1 Betaproteobacteria bacterium
ATAGAGGCGGGGCTGATGACCGTCGGGTTGGCAGACGGCATGTGCATGCCGTCGAGTTTTTTCCTGATGATCGTTCCCGGCCGCGAAGGTGCGCCCGCCAGGAACTTCATTTACGCGGACTGCGCGGTGAATGTGGATCCGGATGCCGAGACGCTCGCCGACATCGCGCTCGCCTCCGCGGCAACCTGCCGGGTGCTGCTGCGCGAGGAACCGCGCGTCGCGCTGCTTTCATTTTCCACCAAAGGCAGCGCGCAGCATGCGCGCATCGACAAGGTGACGCGCGCGTTAGCACTCGCCCGGGCACGCGCGCCTGACCTCGCCATCGACGGCGAGTTGCAGGTCGATGCCGCGCTCTCGCCGCAGGCGGCGGCGCAGAAAGTGAAGGGTGCAAGTCCCGTCGCCGGCAGGGCGAACGTCCTCGTGTTTCCCGACCTCGACGCGGGCAACATCGGCTACAAGCTTACCCAGTGCATGGCCGGAGCGCGCGCGGTGGGCCCGGTGTTGCAGGGGTTCGCGCGGCCGTTGAGCGACCTCTCGCGCGGCGCGAGCGTCGACGACATCATCGCCACCGCCGCGATTCTGCTGGCGCGCGCTTAGCGTTTTTCGATCGGCACGTAAGGCCGCGGTTCGGGGCCGTTGTAGAGGGTGAGAGGGCGCAGGAGGATGTTGTTTTCGAGCTGCTCGAGCACCTGCACCGTCCAGCCCGGCAGGCGCCCGACCGCGAAGATCGGCACGAACAAGTCCTCAGGTATGTCGTTCAGGAAATAGACGACGCCGGCGTAGAAATCCACGTTCACGTTGACGCCGTGGCGCGCGTAGGGTTGCATCGCCGCCACGACCGCCTCCAGGATCTGGTACCAATGCGGCTGGCCCATCTCGCGCGAAAGCTTTTCCACGCCGGCGCGCATGTGGCGGGCGCGCGGATCCTCGGCGCGATAGACGCGGTGGCCGAAGCCCATCACGGGCTGCTTGTTCGCGCGCTTCGCTTTCACGTACTCCGCGGCCCTGGATGCGTCACCGATTTCCTGCGCCATGCGCATCACGTTTTCCGCAGCACCCCCGTGCGCCGGGCCGGCGAGTGCGGCCACGGCGGCGGTGATTGCGCCGTGCAGGTCGGCTTCCGTGCCGGCCACCACGCGCGCCGCGAACGACGATGCGTTCGAGCCGTGTTCGGCATGCAGGACCATGTCGAGATCCATCAGCCGCGCCGCGTCCGCGCTGGGCTCCCGGCCTTTGAGCATGTAGAGGAAGTTAGCGGCGTGGCCGAGGCGCGGGTTCGGCGCCACGGGCTCGCGCCCGTGGCGGATATGCTCGTGCGCGGCGACGATCATCGGCACTTGTACGGTGAGCCGGATGCCTTTGCGCAGCGTCGCCGCGGGCGATTTATCGGCGGTATCGGGATCAAACGCCGCGAGTGCCGACACCGCAGTGCGCAACACGTCCATCGGGTGGGCGCTTTTGATCGTTCGGATCACGTCGTAGATTTGCGGCGGCAGCGCGCGCGCGGCCTTTAATTCCGCCGCGAACGCGTCGAGTTCGCTGCGCACGGGTAATTCGCCCTTCAGGAGCAGGTAGCACGTTTCTTCGAAGTCCGAACGCTCGGCAAGCTCATGGATGGAGTAGCCGCGGTAGCGCAGTTCCCCGGCGCGCCCGTCGATGTAGCACACGCGCGAGCGGTCGAAGTACATGCCTTTTAACCCGCGGTGTATCTCTATTTTTCCGGTGATTTCTTCCATGGCAGTCCTCTTTTCTGTTCAGTTACCCTAAGCGGTCACGGTTTCCAGCAGGCGGCAGGCGTGGCGCGCGATGACGATTTCTTCGTCGGTGGGGATGACCCACGCCGACGCGCGGGCGCCCGCCACGCTGATGCGCGCCGCATGACGGGCGTTGGCGGCCGCGTCGAGTTCGATGCCCAGCCACGCGCATTGCGTGCAGATCAGTTCGCGCACGGGCGCCGCATGCTCGCCAATACCGCCGGTGAATACCAGCGCGTCAAGTCCGCCGATGGCGGCGGCAAGCGAGCCGATTTCGCGCGCCGCGCGATAGGCGAAAAGCTCGACCGCCGTGCGCGCGTGCGAATCGGTGCTCGCGAGCAGCACGCGCATGTCGGAGCTTACGCCGGAAACGCCGAGCAGGCCCGAGCGCTGATGTAGGAGTTCATCGACCGCGTCGAGGCTCATCCCGCGCTCGCGCATGAGGTAGAGCACCACGCCGGGATCCAGGCTGCCGCTGCGCGTGCCCATCATCAGGCCGTCAATGATCGTGAAGCCCATGGTCGTGGCGACGCTGCGCCGTTCGCGCATCGCGCACAGGCTCGCACCGGCCCCGAGATGCGCGACGATCACGCGCCCGTCGGCGTGTGCGCCAAGATGGTCGGGCAGCACGCCCGCGATATATTGGTACGACAGCCCGTGAAAGCCGTAGCGCTTGACGCCGGCTTCGGTGATCTCGCGCGGCAACGCGAACGCCTGCGCGAGCGGCGCCTGGGTGTGATGAAACGCGGTGTCGAAGCAGGCGACCTGCGGCAGCGCGGGGCGCAGCTTCTTGAGCGCGCGTATCGCGGCGAGGTTGTGCGACTGATGCAGGCGCGCGAGCGGCACGAGCGACTCCAGAAACGCGCAGATTTCCGCGTTGATCAGCACCGGCTCGGCGCAGCGGTCTCCGCCGTGCACCACGCGATGGCCGGCGGCGACGATGCGTGCGCCCAGACCCTGGCGGTCCAGCCATGCGTACAAGCGCTCGAGCGCCTGCTCGTGCGTCAGACCGGCGGGGGCGCCCGCGAGCGGATCGCCCGCCAGCGCGCCGCCGGCAGCGTCGGTTGCGCTGAAACGCGGTCGCGCGCCGAGGCCGTCGATCAGCCCGTGCAGCACGCTTGCTGGTGTCGCGTTGATCGCATAGACCGCGAACTTGACGCTCGAGGAGCCGGCATTTATGACGAGCAGCACGTCACTCACTTGGATTGATGTCACCGGACATGGCGGCAAACAACTGAATGTCCTCCAGCCTGAGCGTGCGCACGACGCTCGCGGAGTCGCCGATCCGGATTTCGTCGTAGGTGCAGTTTTCTATGTATTCCGTGGTCATTTGTCGAGGGCGGGAGGACGTGACGACGCGCAATTATGCATGGGCAACCCGCCGAAGGCTACCCGCGCGGCCGCCGTGCACAATTATCATCGATCTTCCTGTGTCGTCATGGATTGCAGCCTGTCCTGATTGATTTGCATCAAAGCACGATGAGAGCGCGGGCGCGGTATGCAGGGTTGATGCAGGTCAAACCGGCGGCGCGCCGTGCGCCTAATATGAAGGTTCTGCTTAACCGGCGTTGACGGGAGCGCATCATGTACACCGAGATGACCCAAAACTGATCAACGATTACAAGGTGCTGGTGACGGACGCCGAGGAATTGATCAAGGCGACTACCAGCCAGTCCACCGAGAAAATCACCGATGCCCGCATCCGCCTGCAGCACGCGCTGCTCGAATTCAAGCCGCGGCTCGCCAACACCGAGGCGGTGCTGCGCGACAAATCGCGGGTGGCCGTGAGCGTTGCCGACGAATACGTGCATCACAATCCGTGGACCGCCCTCGGCGTTACGGCGTGCTTCGGTATCGTAATCGGCTTGCTGATCGGCCGGCGCTGAAACAGCCCGCAGCGGTCGCCGCCACCGCGCGTCGGTCGCGAAGAGGGTGCAAGCCGCGTGCGTCCGGCGTTCGCACCGACGCCCGGTAGCGCCGGTATTCCCCCGTACGCCCCCGTATTACTCGCTGGCGGGGGCGCTTTGCGCTATAATGCAACCTTTCTTCGCCGTCGACGATCGCAGCCACGAGCCCCATGCCCGAGAACAGCGCCGGGCTCAGCGACTTGACGAACGAGCCGACGTTCTCGTGCTC
>JANNPG010000196.1:0-4187 GCA_031399805.1 Betaproteobacteria bacterium
ATCAGCAAATCGCCGACGCGCCATTGATGACTGTAAATGAATTCCGGCCGCGCGCAGTGGGCATACAACTCTTCGAGCAAGGGCGCGCTTTCGCTGTCCGTCATGCCGACGATGCCCGTCACGCACAGCTTGTTGATGTAAATGCATTTGCGGCCGGTAACCGGGTGAGTCCGGATGATGGGATGAGCCTGGTCGGGAACCCGCGTTACCTGATCATCGCGGTAATTGATTCTTGTCTGCGGCGTTTTTTCGTCGCTGTCGTAGCCCTTGGTCATGTGGTGAGTCGCGCTTAATCCGGCGAGCCGTTTTCGCATGCTCTCCGGCAAGGCGTCGTACGCGGCAAAAGTGCTGGAAAAAAGCGTGTTACCCAATGCCCCGCCAGCCTCGTTGTGCGGAATTTCAATCGCGTAAAGCGCCGACCCCGCGCTCGGCTCCCTGAGGTACGACATGTCGGTGTGCCACACGGCAACACGCCCCGCGTCGGCAAGACCGATCAGCGTGCCGCTCTCGACGATATTCGACACCACCAGGATTTCAGGATGCCCGGGCAAGAGGTATTGCTTCAGCACGTGTATTTCCAGCTCGCTGAAGCGGCGGCTGAAGCTGACCTGCCGTTGAGGGGTCAGTTTTTGATCCCGAAAGACGATCACCGAATGCTGATAATAGGCGTTTTTTACCTGCTCGAACGTTTCATCATCGAGCTCCTGCGCAAGGTCCACCCCGGCGATTTCGGCCCCGATCGCAGCAGCGTTGCGCCGGATGGATATTTTCCTGCTGGTAATTGTTGCGGTCATTTGTGATCTCCTGCGTACTTATTGCTCGATCCTGATGCCGGTATCCTTGA
Source organism: Betaproteobacteria bacterium (assembly GCA_031399805.1). GTDB lineage: Bacteria > Pseudomonadota > Gammaproteobacteria > Burkholderiales > SG8-41 > PALSA-1004. The sequence continues at coordinate 845 of JANNPG010000196.1, forward strand.
TGAGCTTGGCGTACTTTGCGATCTCGGCCTTGACGTACTGGGCAAACGCGTCCGGCGTGCTGCCGACCGGTTCGTAGCCCTGTTCAAGCTGGCGGGCGCGGATCTCCGGGACCTTGAGCGCCTCGGTGACTTCAGTGTGGAGGATGCGTACGATCTCCGCCGATGTTCCCTGCGGGACGAACACGGCGAACCACTGGCTTACATCGAACCCGGGGAAGCCGGATTCGGCCATGGTCGGAACCTGAGGTACCGCCGGCGAGCGATTCGGCACGGTCACCGCGATGCCGCGCAACTTGCCGGATTTGACGTGGGCTGTCACGACCGGCAGGGTAAACATGGAAATCGCCACGTGCCCGCCCAGCGTGTCGATCACCTGCGGCCCGCCACCTTTGTACGGTACGTGAATCAGTTGGACGCCGGTTTGCAGCCGCAGCAGTTCGCCCACAATATTATGCGGGCTGCCGTGGCCTGACGTCGCGTAAGTCAACTGCCCGCGGTACGCCCGCCCGAGGGCGATCACCTCCTTCATCGTTTTCGCGGGCAGCGAAGGTATCGTGACGATGATGACCGGTGTGATCGCCACCTGCGTGACCGGCCGCAGGTCCCTGACCGCGTCGTACTGCATTGTTTTGAACAGCGACTGATTGGCGACGATCTCCGGCGAGGCGGAAAGCAGCACCGTGTAGCCGTCGGGCGGGGCCTTGGCCACGATATCGGTACCGATCATGCCGGTCGCGCCCCCGCGGTTATCGATCACGAACGACTGCCCCAGCCGCTCGGTGAGCCGCTGGGCGATCGGACGGCCCAGGATGTCCGTACCGCCGCCCGGGGGATACGGCACGACCACGCGTACCGACTTCTGGGGATAGGACTGCGCCGCCGCACCGCCGGCTAACGCGAGTCCGGCGAGGCCGGCCAGCGCGGCTCCTGCATATCCGATCATGGTATTCCTCATGGGCTTCTTCCTTGTCAAAAGGGCAGTCACTTCAACCGCACAGACGGAAGTATCTTCGGCATTGCGCCCCCAAGTCAAATGCCCATGCGCGACGTATGCGTCTGGCAGCCATCGCAGGTATCGAATCAGCGCGGCGTGCCGAACGCCTGCGCCCAGTACACACCCAGCTCGCTCCTGCGCTCGACCGCGAAGGCGACGCCCATTTCGGTAAACGCCGGATTCATCAGGTTGGCGCAATGCCCCGGGCTTTTGATCCATCCCGCCACCGCATCTGCGGGTTTCATTTGTCCGCCCGCCGCGATGTTTTCGCCGGTCGAGCGGTATCGGTAGCCCGCGCGCTCGACGCGTTGCGCCGGATTGGAACCGTCGCGGCCGCTGTGGCTGAAGTAATTGTTGCGCGCCATGTCCGCGGCGTGCAGTCGCGAAGCCTCCGCAAGCGAGTCGTTCCAGCGTAGCGGCCGCGCCGCGTTGAACTTCCGGTTGCCACAGTAGCGCGGCGCGGCGCGCGCCGCATTGACGAGGTCGAGCACGTGCTGCCCTGCCGCCTGCCCGGACTCCCCCGCCGACGGCGCAAACGGCGCCGCCATCACGATCCAGAGCTGGCGCGCATCCACGTAAATGCCGACCTCTGTCATGGCGTCATCCTGCAACTGCCCGCAGTTGCTTTGTTTTGCCAGCATCCCTTCCGCCTGGGCGCCGACCCCCTCACCCCTGATGCTGATGGCACTGGATCTGGTCGCCCTGTATCCGGTCGCCTGCAGGCTTTGCCGCAGTTGATCTCCGCGCGCAAGATCCCGCGCGACGCGCTCGAGCGCGGCGTGCGGCTTCAGCGGAGGCAAATTATCCGCGACGGCGCAATTGCCGTCACCCGCGCGCAGCCGGTTGATCGCGGCGTAAAGATCACCCGCCGCGGCATCGCGACAGACAGCAAGCAACAGCAGACAGGAAAGAGTACGCAGGCGCATGATTGCGAACGGCAGACAGTGAAAAGTGTAAGTGTTCAGACCGCCGGTCGGGGTAAAGTTCAGCCCGCGCGACGCACTTACAATGCGTTACAAACCGACGGCGCTACTCGCTTCGCGAAAACGTTGTAAACAGGTGTAAGTCGATGTAACCCCTTGTAAGTCTTCTTGGCACGCGACTACTGTCGCGCGTAACGTCAATGTCTCGGATGAGGGGGATCGTCAATTGATCAAGACAGTGCTAAGTCCCGGGGTAGCGGGAACAGCCGTGAGTTATGCATTGGCAGTCCCTGTCGTGTTGCTCGCCGGTTTGTCGGGCGGTTGCGCGGTGGTGGCTGTTACGAATGCCGTGGTCACGGTCGCCGCCACGGTCGCCGTAACCGCGGTCAATGTGGGAGCCAGTGTGGTGGGCGGCGGCGTCGACGTCGCGCGTGCCGGCGTGCGAGCGGTGACGAACAACACCGATCAAAGGAAGTGAAGCAGCGCTGCGACGAATTTAGTTTTTGCGGGATTCCGGAATATTGCGGCAACCGCAATGGCCATTGCCGCCGTACACACCTGGCGATGGCCGCACGTCGACAATGCCGCCGCCTGCACGGTTTCGTTTATGGCGCGGTCACCCGAATTCGAGCAGTCGATTGAGTCCGTCGGCCGGTAAATATCGTTTTCATCTAAAACCGCTGCACGGATCGATTGCCACCGCGCCGGTGGCAATTTTATGCGTGCCAAAAAGGAACCTAATTGTGCTTGCCAGCATCATGATTGAGCCACACTATACCAACGCCACTAATAATGAAAAACAATATAAACCATGAAGTTATTCACGGGATTGAAAAAAATCAGGGAGTTTGAAAGGCTGCAATTACCTTTCGTCAAGTCGGTCGTCGATTTCGATATCGTCATCGAGATCGGATATGCGGAAGAGCAGGAACAACCGCTAACGCTGAAACAGCTTTTTCTGCTGAATATCCGTTCGCGCACGACAGTACGCCGCAAATTGAGGAGACTTATTGACCAAGGAATCGTACTGCGGCGCAAACATGCGAAAGATAATCGCGCGAGTCTCCTGACCATTTCTGCTTCCAGCGTCAAACTGCTGGGCAAGTATTGCGGCACAGTTACCTCTATTTCGGCGTGTCATTTCAAATAGACTGCAGAATGACGTAAGGAGACGGCCGCTATGTCTTCGCCGCATACCCCGAAGCAAAACCATCTTCTCGCGGCCCTGCCCGCGGACGATTACGCGCGCCTTGCGCCCGATCTGGAACTCACGCCGATGCCGCTGGGATGGGCGGTCTACGAGTCCGGCGGGCATATGGGCTACCTGTATTTCCCGACCACCAGCATCGTCTCGCTGCTTTACGTCATGGAAAGCGGCGCCTCGGCGGAAATCGCGATCACCGGCAACGAGGGTTTAGTCGGCATC
>JANNPG010000217.1:0-1562 GCA_031399805.1 Betaproteobacteria bacterium
GTGCGCGACTGGCTGTATGTCGGCGACCATTGCGCGGCGATCCGCGAGGTGCTGATGCGCGGGAGGGTCGGCGAAACCTATAACATCGGCGGCGGCGCCGAAATGAAGAATATAGATGTGATTCAAACGCTTTGCGCGCTGCTCGACACCGCCAGGCCGGCCGGCAGACTTCCGTACGCCTCCCTCATTTCCTATGTCAAGGATCGCCCTGGACACGACCGGCGGTATGCTATCGATGCATCGAAGGTTCGCGCTGAACTCGGTTGGGTGCCACGAGAGAGTTTTGAGTCGGGGTTGAAAAAGACCGTGCGGTGGTACCTCGATCATCAAGATTGGGTGGACGACGTCGCGACCGGTGCGTACCGGAACTGGGTGGACCGTAACTATTCGGCGCGTGGCGCCGCTTGAGTTTTCACTGAGAGTCGAAGCGGATCGGAAAAAACTCGGCCTGGAAATTCAGAAGTGAGCGGAATTGCGGAATCAGTGTAGGGTCAAGGCTTGGCGGGGATCCGCCGCTTGGCCCGCAATCCGAGTGCGATGCGCGGGCGCGAAGCGAGGAAGCGCATGGCGCTACGCAGATGCCAGGACGCGAATCGAAGATTCCTGCGGCTCTCGCGACGAGCGGCATGGACTACCGAAACCTCCGTGCAGACCGCCACCTCAAGCCCCCGGTCCCGCAACCGGGCGCAGAGAACCACGTCTTCGTAGTAAAGGAAGTACCGCTCGTCGAAGCCACCGAGCAGGCGCAGAGTTTCGCTTCGAAACATCATGAACATGCCTGCCACCCAGTCCGGATAGTAAATCGCTTGCCCCGAAGGCGGTTCGGCGTGCGGGCGATACCCGAATGCTTTGGCGGCCAGCGTGAAAACGCTTGGGAAATCACGTGCATGATCTTCCGGAGACAGGTCCGGGCTCGTCACGACGGGCGCAACAACGCCGATACACGGATTCGCGGCAATCGTCCATAGCGCACTGAATGGATCGGCGGAAAAGCGAATGTCGGGATTGAGTACGCAGAACGGTCCGCCGCTTGCGCGACGGAGTGCCGTGTTGTGGTTCGCGCCGAAGCCTTTGGAATGTGCGTTCCTGATGACTTCGATCGGGAAGGAGTAATCGGCGACAGGAAGAGCCGCCGCCTCTGGGATGTTCTCGGTGACTATCAGTCGGAATGGGGTTCTTACGTGGCGCTGCAAGTCGCCAAGCAGGTTGAGCAACAGCCCGCGCTGTCCGTGGCTGATGACCGAGAGCACGAGGCAATCCCCATCGGGCACTAGAAAATTTCCAGACTGGGGATCGGGACGACAAATTTCCCGCCCCATGCACGGATCTCCGCCATCTGCCCGACGATCTCTTCGCGCAGGTTCCATGGAAGAATAAAGAGAAATTCAGGCCTTGCCTTTGCCACCGCGTCCGGCGCGAGAATCGGAATGTGCGTTCCCGGCAGGTAGAGTCCCTGCTTGTGGGGGCTGCGGTCCACGGTGAACTGGAGAAGCTCAGGGCCTATCCCGCAGTAGTTCAGCAGTGTGTTGCCCTTGGCCGGCGCCCCATAGCCGGCAACCCGC
>JANNPG010000219.1:0-2209 GCA_031399805.1 Betaproteobacteria bacterium
AAGGCAACCCAGCGCAAAGTCACCGCGGATACGGGTCAGTATGTTTCAGCACACCCGTGGAAGTCCCTCGGTTTCGCGCTTGCCGCGGGCTTTCTCATCAGCCGCTTCATACGCTAACGGCAAACGGCGGGCGTGGCCTGAATGACATGCCCGCCGCGCCGGTGACGTCACGCGGCGCGATTATTGTTGCTGGAACAGCACCAGTTGCGATTCCGTTCTCAAGTCGGCTTTCGCAGCATTCATTGTTATTTCGTAGCGCGTGCCGGGGACCGCAATTTGCGGTCGAAAGCTGAATGCAAAGTTGCCGTTCGGATCAGCGCGTAACGATTGATCGTAAATTTGTTGCCTGACGCCGAAGAATCCCGCTACCGACGAAAGCCCTTGAACCCGCACATCGACGCGGGCGTCCGGGGCGGTACGCCCGCGAACCTCGATGGTGCCACCGCTGACCTGGGCATTATTGGCATGACTCAAGATCTGTAGCGGCAAGGATGCCGGGGCGGGTTGGGGGGCCACGGCAAATGTCCATGCGTAGCGCATTGCATTGCCCGCCAGATCTCTGGCAATCACTTCCACCGCATACCTGCCGGGCTGCAGATTCTCGCTGTAGTTGAAAAATTGCGGTGTGACTTTGGAGCGCTGCGTGACGTCTCTGCCGCCGACCATGACTCTGACGCTGCTCGCATCGACGCCGACGCCGCCGCTGTCATCGAAATTCGCCGAGATCGACGTCGGATTACCGGCCGCGACGGTTTCGCCGTCACGCGGGGAAATATTTCTGATGACCGGCGGCGTTGCATCGGCGATCAAAGCCTGATTCAAGCGGGCGCCAATCGCCTGGCCATTGGCTTCGAGTGTTCCAAAAATGTTCACGGTGGCTGGAAAATGATCGAGCCGGCGTATCGTATAGCCGCCTTCATAGTTACCGCGCGTCACTTCCTGCATCGGCACGTTTTTGGCGACGCCTTCAATGGTGAAAGAGGCTTGGGCCCCGGGGGTGCCAAGCATCGCAAATCTCAAGTCGGCGCCCGGTTCGATTTTGCCAATCGGGGTGGCCGTGAAGCGGTCGATCCTCGGTGCCGCGGGTTGCGGCGCGGGGACGGGTGCGGGTGCGGGTGGGTGTGGGGGCGCCGCTGCTACGCCGGGCGCCGGGGCGAATGACGAGGACAGACGGTAGGTTTCGCCGATTGACCGGCCGCCCGTTCTCAAGGTCGCGCGTACGGTGTTGCCAGGCGTGATTCGATCTTTGCGTTTAATCGTGTAGCCGCCTTCATATACGCCGCTCGACACTTCTTGCAAGGGAATATTTTTCTTGAGTCCGCTGATGCGAACGCTGGCGTTGCCGCGTGGCGTACCTTCGATGGTGAAGGTCAGTTCGGCGCCGGGGGCGAGCCGGTTATCCGATTCGACGAAAAACTTGTCGATGGCGGGGGAACCCGCGCGCTGGGCGCAGGCCGGCTGGGAAATCGTGCCGACCGGCGCGAAAGCCATCAGCAACAGAAACGAGGAAAAAACGTGCTGACGAATGTTCATGAAATCTCTTTTCAGGTTTATGGGCCAGCAACGGCGTGCTGCGTGGAGATACGGTGGTTTGGCCTCCTCATCCGTGGCTTACATGACTAACGGTCTTGCGGGCCATGGATCACTATGTCGATAATCGCTCTCGCTCCATGATGCGCTGTGCTTTTTCGAAATCCCATGTCGCACCTGGGTGCTGTCGGCAAGCTGGGTGTGCCTGGCCGCGTTCACGCCGGATTCATCGCCGCGGACCTTGCCCCACTGTTCCCCACGTTCCCGCTGAATTCAGCCTTTCAGCCCCTCGATCAGCGACGACAAGTCATCGGCATGGTCTTCCTCGCTGGCCAGTATCTCCACGAGCATGCGGCGCGTCGTCGGATCCCTCGTTTCGCAATGCACTCTGAATGACTCAGCCCGAGTGGGCAGGACGCGCCGCGGATGACGCCGGCTTGCCGCCCTCGCCTTCCCAGGTATGCAAATCGTCCTTGTGTTGTTGCGCCTGCTCGTGGCGGGATTTGCGACGGATGAAATAAGCGGATGCGGCGACTGCGCAGCCGGTCAACGCCAGCCCAAGCAGGTAGAGTTTATTTGCCATCGTGTGCCTTATCTTCAGTAATCAAACGTTAAAAACCAGCCTCTACCGCCGCACGCTCCTGCCCAGCACCATCACGATGAGGGCGAACAGCAGCAC
>JANNPG010000240.1:0-2730 GCA_031399805.1 Betaproteobacteria bacterium
TTAACGACGCCAAAATGCCGGCGTGAAGATGATCAGCAGCGCGAAGAGTTCGAGCCGCCCGAGCAGCATTGCAATCGTGCATACCCAGGTCTGAAAATCCGTCAACACCGCGTAGGTCGTCGCCGGGCCGACCTGGTTCAATCCGGGGCCGGTGTTGTTGATGCTGGCGATTACCGCCGAGAACGCGCTGATCAAATCGAGCCCGGTCGCCACCAAGAGAAACGTCATCGTGATCACGCAGGCGCCGTACACGGACATGAATGCGAGAACCGCGAACACGATCTCGTTGGGCACCACGGCGCCGCCCAGTTTGACCGGCACTTGCGCGCTGGGGTGGACGAGTTTCACCAGTTCGCGCAAGCCCTGGCGCACCAGCAGCAGCGCGCGGATCATCTTGATGCCGCCGCCGGTCGAGCCGGAACACGACGCGAAGCAGCATAGAAAAAGCATCCACAGCGGGGCAAAAATCGGCCACAGGTTGTAATCGGTGTTGGCGAAACCGGTGGTTGTTGCGATCGACACGGTATTGAAGCTCGCGTAGCGCAGCGCCGTCATGAAATCCGGATAAACGCCTTTCGACCACAGGTAGCACGCGATCATCACGCAGCTCGCCAGCGTGACCAGCAAAAACATGCCGGCCTCGGGGTCGGCCCGATAGGGTCGCGCGCCGCGCTCGCGGCAAGCCTGAAAATGGGTCGCGAAATTGATGCCGGCGATCAGCATGAACACGATCGTCACACCCTCGATCAGCGGCGAATCGAAAAAGCCGTAACTCGCATCATGGGTGGAAAAGCCGCCAAGCCCCATGGTCGAGAATGCATGGGTGATCGCATCGAACCAGGACATGCCGGCCCCGCGGTACGCGCCGATGCAGGCGAGCGTGATGCCGGTGTACACCAGCCACAGCCCTTTCGCCGTTTCGGTGATGCGCGGCGTCAACTTGGCGTCCTTCATCGGGCCCGGGGTTTCCGCCTTGTAGAGTTGCATGCCGCCGACGCCCAATAACGGCAGAATCGCGACGGCGAGCACGATCAGCCCCATGCCGCCCAGCCACACCAGTTCGCAACGCCAGAAATTGATCGACGGCGGCAACGCATCAAGGTTCGCCAGCACCGTCGAGCCGGTGGTGGTGATCCCGGACACGGTTTCGAAATAGGCATCGGTGAAGGTGAGGCCGTGAATCTGGAACATCAGCGGCAGGGTCGCGAACGCCGGCAATATCGTCCATACCAGGAAAACGAGCAGGAAGCCGTCGCGTGGCTGCAGTTCGCGTTTGCGGTGCATGGTCGTCAGTCGCATCAGCACGCCGGCGGCGAAGGTAATGAGGATAGACTTATAGTAGATGAACAGCGTCGCATCGTTGAGGATATACGCGACGATCAGCGGCGCCGTCATGGTCAGGCTGAAAATCATCACGATCGTGCTGAACACGTTCACGACCGGCGCGATGCGAAGTACGGCGGGTAGCATGATGAGGATAGCGCGCGCGGGCCCGGGTGGCGCTTTTCAGAGAAAACCGACGTCGACCTGAAACAGCTTTTCGACTTTCGACACCATCTGCTTGTTGACCACGAACACGATGACGTGGTCGTCGGGTTCGATCACCGTGTCGTGGTGCGCGATGATCACCTGCGTATCGCGTGTTACCGCGGTCTCGCCATCGCCGCTCCCGGTCGCCGCGCCCGCCAGCGTGCGCACGATGGCGCCGATGGTGGCGCCCTTCGGCAGGCTGATCTCCTCGACGCGGCGGCCGACCACGCGGGAGGACTTGTAGTCGCCATGCGCGATGAGTTCCAGCGCCTCCGCAGCACCCCGCCGCAGGCTGTGTACCGCGACGCAATCGCCGCGGCGCACGCGCGCGAGCAGCGTGCCGATCACCGCCTGTGCCGGTGAAATCGCGATGTCGATCTGCCCGGCCTGCAGGAGGTTTACGTAGGCGCTGCGGTTGATCAGCGCCACCACTTTGCGCGCGCCCATGCGTTTGGCGAGCAGCGCCGACATGATATTGTTCTCGTCGTCGTTGGTCACCGCGCAATAAAGATCCATCTCGCCGACGTTCTCGGATTCGAGCAATTCCTCGTCGGTGACGTCCCTGGCGAGCACCAGCGCGCGGCCCAGTTCCGCGGCCAGCTGCTCCGCATTCGCCTTGCTGTACTCGATGATCTTGACCTGGTAGGTCGCCTCGAGCGCAAGCGCCAGACGGCGGCCGATATTGCCGCCGCCGCCTATCATCACGCGGCGGATCGGCTTGTCCATGCGGCGCAGCTCGCGCATCGCGCCGCGGATGTTCTCGGTCGCGGCGATAATGAACACCTCGTCGCCGGCCTCGATCACGGTATGACCTTCCGGAACGATCGGCGCATCCTGGCGGAAAATCGCCGCCACGCGCGTGTCGACGTTCGGCATGTGGCGGCGGATTTGATGCAGCGCCTGCCCGACCATCGGCCCGCCATGAAACGCGCGCACCGCCACCAGGCTCACCTTGCCGCCGGCAAATTCCAGCACCTGCAGCGCCTCCGGAAACTCGATCAGCTTGACGATATGATCGGTGATGATCTGCTCGGGGCAGATCGCATGGTCGACCGCAAAGCTGTCGTCGGTGAATATCTCGGGGTGTGACAGGTAGTCGGCGGCGCGTATGCGTGCGATGCGCGTCGGCGTATTGAAGAGCTTTGCCGCGAGCTTGCACGCGACAAGATTGGTTTCGTCGCTGCGCGTGACCGCGAAAAT
>JANNPG010000254.1:0-18079 GCA_031399805.1 Betaproteobacteria bacterium
CCTTCGTGATCGATCCTTACTTCACCGCGATTATCGTGGCGGCGCTGCTCGCCGCGACGCTCTTTCCCGCACGGCGCTGGATAGCCGGCGCGGGATGGGCAGCGCTCGGCGCGTACGTCGTTTGGCTGGGCCTGCTGCACCGGCAGGCGGTTGCAGTGGGCGCCGAGTATGCACAGCGGCAGGGACTGCACGACGCGCGCAGCCGCGCGCTGCCGCAGCCGCTGTCACCGTTCCATTGGCAAGTCATTGTCAGTCACGGCGACCGCTATCAGGTGGCTAACGTGCGCTTGCTCGGCGACCGTGGCGCGGCGCGCACACCGTGGCCCGGCGTGCTGCCTGATATCGCCAACGCCTATCAACCGGCGGCCTCGGCGCATTGGCAATCCCGCCATCGCTTCGGCGCGACGCCCGCTGAAATCACGCTCGCGCAGCAAACGTGGCGTCATCCCGCGTTCGCGGGCTTCCGCCAGTTCGCCCTGTATCCTGCGCTCGATCACGTCGCCGTCTCCGGCGGCGGCGCCTGCGTCTGGTTCGTCGATCTGCGCTTTGTACTGCCCGCAGTGGCGCCGTCTTTTCGCTTTGGCCTGTGCCGCTCAAGCGCTGACGGCGAGTGGCAGCTGCGACGCCTGCGCGGAGATTTCCTGCTCGATTGAAACGGCCGCCGGATCAGGCGTTGCGCTATTGCGCGAGGTCGGGCTCGCCGCAAGCCCGCAGGATTTCAGCCCGCACCGCGTCGCGCAATTTAATGGTCGCTTCCCAGTCGGCACCCGCCGGCGCGAGCGGCGGCAGAACGGTGACGCTGATGACGCCGCGCCGTGGTATCCACGTCCCGTCGCGCAGCACCGAACGCGCGCCACGCATCACGATGGGCACCACCGGCACCCCGGCGCGCGCAGCGACCACAAACGCACCGCTGCGGAAGGGTTTCAATCCCGCGCGGGACTCCATCGTCCCTTCCGGGAAAAACGCCGGCGAGCGCCCGGCTTCAAGCGCGGCCATGAACTGTTCGACGTCCTCGACGCCCTGCCTGGGATCGAAGCGCTCGACGAACTCAATGCCAATCGCGCGCAGAAACAGCCGCGGCAGCCAGTGCCCCGCAAGCTCGCGCTTGGCGGCGAACGCGGGGGAAAATTCCGGCGACAGCACGGCAAACAGCGCCACGCCATCGAGGTAACTGGTGTGGTTGATCGCCAGCACGCCCGGCGTGTGCGGCAGATGTTCGAGGCCATGGCTCTGAACCGGGATACGGGCCAGCCGGAAGAATGCCCGCGCCGCATGATGCACGACGCGACGGCTCGCGGTTGTGCGCCCCAGCAGCGCGACGGCGAGCCAGGTCGGAATCCCCAGCAGTAAAAAGCACGCCACGGCATAAATACCGTAAAGATAGGCCACTGCCGCTTGCACTGCCCGCCGCAGTTGCGGCCACAGCGCCGCCCACGTGAGCCGCGTGACCTGCCACCATACCGGCGCCGGCCGCGTCGCGCTGCCCCCGCGCTCGGAGAACTCACGGCTCGCGGCACGGCGGATCTTGCCGCTCGAAGTCTTCAACACGGTGTGCGGCGGCGCCAGCACGACTTCGTCCGCCGGCATGCCGAGCACTTCGACCGCCACTTCGTTGATCCGGTGCCGCAACGCTGCGCGCGCCGCAGCGGCGCTTTCACGCGTCTCCGCCAGCACCACCAGCCGCTCGGTAGCGGACACCGGATCGGGGCTGCCAAACACCGCGACGCACCCTTTGCGCACGCCCGGAATATTGCCGACCGCCTGCTCCAGATCGTACGGGTAAATGTTGCGCCCGCCCCTGATGATCAGATCCTTGACGCGCCCGGTGATGTAGATTTCGCCGCCGGCCAGGTAGGCGTAATCGCCGGAATCGAGCCATTCGCCAATAAACAGTTTTTTCGTTTCCTGTGGATTGCGGTAGTAGCCGCTGGTTGCCGACGGTCCTTTGAATTGCAGACAACCTTCCTGGCGCTCGCCGACTTCGCGGCCGGCGGCGTCGACCACCCTGACTGCGTGGCCCGCGAGCGGCATCCCGCAGGCCACCATGCGCAATACTTCGCGGGCACCCGCAGGCGCGGGAATCGCGCGGCCCGACGCCGTGAACGGCGCGCGCTCGATGCAATCGATGAGCGGACCGCGGCCGGGCGGCGGAATTGCCAGTCCGACCGTACATTCGGCCAGCCCGTACACCGGCGCGAGCGTCTTCGGATTGAGGCCGAATTTGCTGAACCGGTCGCGAAACGCGGCCAGCGTATCGGGGCTCACCGGCTCCGCGCCGTTGAACGCGTAGCGCCACGAGCTCAGATCGAGCCCTTCGATATCGCGATCTTCGATTTTGCGCAGACACAGTTCGTAGGCAAAGTTGGGCGCCGCCGCCAGCGTGCCGCGATGACGGTGGATCGCCCACAGCCAGCGCTGCGGGCGCGACAAAAAAGCCAATGGCGACATGACCACCAGCGGAAAACCGTGGTAGAGGCTGCCGAGCCACGCGCCGATCAGCCCCATGTCGTGATAAAGCGGCAACCAGCTCACGAACACGTCGCTGCTGGTGGCGCGCACCGCCCGGCCCATGGCGCGCACGTTGGCGAGCAGATTGGCATGCGTCAGCACCACGCCTTTCGGGTTGCCGGTCGAACCCGAGGTGTATTGCAGGAATCCGATCGCTTCGGGGCCAACGCGCGGTCGCAGTTCCAGTTTCCCCGCGGGATCAAACTCGCGCGGCGTGATCACGCTGTGCAACGACGGCACTTGCGTGCGCAACAATAACGCCACCGGTTTCGCCTCGGGCACCGTGATCAACGCGGCAACCTGGGCGTTGGCGAGGATCGCCCCGTGACGGCGCATATGGTCTTCAAGTTGCGCCAGCCGCAGCGGCGGATAAATCGGCACCGGCACGCCCCCCGCGAGCAGGATGCCGTAGAAGCTGAAGAAGTATTCGAGTCCGGTCGGCAGCATGATCGCCACCGTCTGGCCGGACTCGATGCCACGTGCAACGAGGCCGGCGGCATACGCCTCCGCGCCCGCCTTGAGCGCGGCGTAACTCACGTCGTGCTCGCGCTCGTCCTCGTCGTAGAAATGGATCTGCAAGCGGTCGGGGTGCTGCGCAACGTGCCAATCGAGCACTTCGATGAGCGTCGCCGCCTGTTCCGGGTGCGACTGTTCGGTGGCGACGGTCAGCACACGCACCGCCTTTTCCACTGCCGCCGACGGCGCGTGCGCGGTGAGCACGATGCGCACGAGGTCGCGCGGGGTCTCCGCTGTATTCAGCGTCTGGTCGGGCAGGCTTACGCCTAAAGCGCGCTCGGTGCGCAGCAGGAGTTCGGCGCGCGCGAGACTGTCGAGTCCCAGGTCGCGCTCGAACGAGCTATCGAGCGTGACCGCCACCGCGCCCTGCGGGCGTGATTCGGCCACGAACTGCTCGATCAACCGCAGCAGGCGCAGCGCGGTATCGTCGGCGACGGTGTGGCTGGTGACATGCGCATTCGACATCGATGGTTCCCCGCACGACTAAGAGCTCACATTCCGGCAAAAGCGAGCACCCTGTCAAGGTAATCGGCGAAATCGCTGAAACCGTGATCGCCGCCCGCGACCACGAGTTGCTGCGCGCCGCGATATTTCTCGACCGCCTGCCGGTAGTCCAGCACTTCGTCGCCCGTCTCGACCATCAGCAGGTAGCGCTCCGGAGTGATCGCCTCGATTTCGAGCGCGCGCAGCTCGTCAACGTGCTGCGCCGTGAAATCGTAATCTTCAGCCGTGTGCATATTTTTCTGCGGCCCGACGTAACCGGCAAGCAGATCGTACGGCCGCATCGCGGGATTGACGAGCACCGCGCGGAGCAGAAATTTCTCCGCGAGCCACGTCGCGTAATAGCCGCCCAGCGAACTGCCGACGAGCACGGCTTGCGGGTGCGCATGCGCGAGTTGCGCGAGCAGCGCCGCCGCGGCGGCCGGCGAATGCGGCAAGGCGGGCGCGACGAACTCGCCAGCGCGGTCAAGCGCCGCGAGACGTTCGCGCAGGACTTTTGCCTTGAACGACGCCGGCGAACTGTTGAAGCCGTGGATGTAGATCAGCATGGCGGGTGATTGAGTGATTGAGTCACTGAATCACCTAATCACCTAATCACTGAATGACCTAATCACTAACCAATGCGGCGCGCAGTTTCGAGCAGCAGCGTATCGTTGCCGCGCGCCGCGACCAGCGACAGGCCCAGCGGGCAGCCGTCGAGCGTGGCGAGCGGCAGATTGATCTGCGGCAGGCGCGCGAGGCCCGCGATGCACAAAAGGCTCATCGCGCGGCCGCGAAATTCGTCGAGCGTGGAGGTCGGCGTATTCCGCAGCGGTGCGATCGTGTGCACCGTCGGCAGCACCAGGAGCGCGTTGTCCTTCAACAACTCCGCCATGCGGCGCGCAATGTCTTCGCGCTCGACTTTAAGCGGCGCAACGTCGTTCGCGGTGATGGTCGAGGCCCACTCGAAGCGCTCGCGCACGCCGGGCCCGAATTGCGGTTTGACGCGCATGATCCAGTCGCGGTGCTGCGCCCACGCCTCCGCGCCCTGCAGCTTGCGAAAAACCTGGAACCACTGCGGCAGTCCCTCGCTCGACACGATGACGTTCTGCGGCTTGCCGAGCGCCGCGACGACGCGCTCGAGCGCGGGCTGCAACGCTTTGCCCGCCGCGCCGTCGAGCAGTGCGAACGCATCCTCTGCGAGCAGCAGGCGCCCGAAAGCGGACGCGGGCCGGTCATCCTCGAGCAACACGCGGCCGACGCGTTCCAGGAGCGCTGCGTCGCGCGCGAACCAGCCCACGGTGTCAAAGCTCGCCGCCAACGCGCACGCGCCCGCGAGCGATATGCGTCCATGCGTCGGGCGCAGGCCGTAGATGCCGCAAAAACTCGCCGGCGCACGCACCGAGCCCCCGGTGTCGGAGCCGAGCGCGAAATCGACGAGCCGCGCCGCCACCGCGGTGGCCGATCCGCTCGACGAGCCGCCGGGAATGCGCCCTGGCGCGTTGACATTGAGCGGCGTGCCGTAATGCGGATTCTCGCCGTTCAGGCTGAACGCCATCTCGTCGGTGTGCGTCTTGCCGGCGATCCGCGCACCGGCGTCGAGCACGCTTTGTACGGGTGGCGCGGTCGCCATAGCAGCATCGTGCGTCGCCAGCCACGCGGGACTGCCGAAGCCGGTCTTATAACCTTCGATATCGTAGAGATCCTTGATGCCGCAGGCCAGTCCGGCGAGCGGGCCGCTTGCCGCGCCTGCGACTTCGACATGGGTGTGCCGGCAAAACGCGCCGATGTTATCGCGATCGAGACTATTGGCCATGCGCGTATTTTACTGCGCGCACCGGCGGCGCGACCAGCTGTGCTAACATTTCTCCCTCTATCATTCCCGCCAGCGCGCCCTTGCCCTGCATGAAGCCCGACACCGACCCGTTGCTTGACTACATCGAGCGCAATATCGAGCGCACGCTGGCCGACTGCACAAGTTGCGGCAAGTGCTTCGACGTCTGCCCGATGCCGCAGTATTCCGCGAAGCTGGCCGGCCAGACTGGTGGCGACATCGTCGCGGGCGTGCTCGATATCCTGCACGGCAAGGGTGGCACGCCCGCGGCGGTCGAATGGACGCGGCTTTGCACGCAATCCGCGACGTGCATACCGGCGTGCCCGGAAAACGTGAACCCGATGCTGATGCTGCGGCTCGCGCGCATCACCGCACTCGGCTCGACCGGCGCGCCGGCGCAGCTGCCGGACCTTAAGCGCGACCCGAATTTTTTCCGCCGGATTAACGCGTTCGCGTCGCTGCAATTGAGCGAAGCCGAACTTGCGGAGTGGCAGCGATGAGCGAGCGCGTCGTTTTCTGGTACGGCTGCAACGCCGTCCGCCACGGCGACATCATCCACAGCGCAATCGAGGTCATGCGCGCGGTGGGCATCGAGTCCGACGTGGCGGGCGGCCCCGCTTACTGCTGCGGCACGATCAAGGACGGCAATCTGCAGGCGGCCGCCGGCATGGCCACGCGCACCGTCGAGAAATTCAACCAGTCGGGCCGCGACAAGGTCGTCACCTGGTGCCCGTCGTGCCACCGCCACATGGGCACGTTCATGACCGGCATCGCCACCGCCAACTTCGAGGTCTCGCACATCACCGAGATGCTGCACGCGCGCCGCCATTTGCTCGCACCGCTCATGCAGCATCGCATCGAGCGCAAGGTGGTGCTGCACACGCATACCGGTTTTCACGAGGTGGATGCGAATCCGCTGGTTGCCGATCTCTTGCGGCTGATACCGGGGCTCGAAGTCGTCGTCACCGATTATTCCGCGCCGGGCCATATGTGCTCTGCCCTCGCCCCCGTGCCCGCCGCGCTGATAGATGTCGTGCGCCATTGTGTGGACCAGACCGCGACGCACGGCACCGATACGCTGGTGACGGTGTTCCATTCGTGCCAGCGCCTCTTGTGCGGTCTCGCCACGACCGACGGCATCAAGGTCACCAACTACGTCAACCTGCTGACGCAAGCCATGGGCATTGCGACGGCGCCTGACGAATACGCGCAATGGAAGAACGCCGGGTCGGAAGCCGCGATCGTGGAGAGCATCGGTGCCGAGCGCATCGCGAAAATCGGCGCCGAATTCTTCGCCAAACAAGTCATGCCGGAATTGCGCAGACTGCCCGAGAAGTAAATCGTTGCCGGCGTCCGGCGCCGCCGACGCAGGGCGCGGTGTCGCTGATGTTCCTCGGCATCCTCGATCAATTGCAGCTCGGGAAAGTGCCGCCCGACAGCGCGGATTACGTGCATCTCATCGTCGAAGCGACCAAGCAGGCGTTCCGCGTGCGCGACAAGCACATTACCGACCCCGCATTCATGACCGTCGAAGCGCAGGATTTGCTTGACGCGAAAGCGGTCGCTGCGCTGGCCGCCGCCATCCAGCGCGACCGTGCTTTGCCGTGGGACGTTGACGCGCAGCGCGGCGACACCGTCTGGACGGGCGCGATCGACGCCGCGGGCCGCGCGGTGAGTTTCATCCAGAGCATTTATCACGAGTTCGGCAGCGGCTGGTTTCTAGCTGTTCGTAGCGTCGCGGGCTTTTTCTTTGCAACAATTACGTGCGACAGCGCACATACGAAACAGCCGATGTGCGTTACAAAGACAGTGTGCGGATGCGATTGCGAGATCGTGCATTTCCATGCACGCGAGCGAAGCCGGGTTTTGCGTCGGTTCCACGATTTTTGGCCTCACCCACGGCTTATTTTTAATATTGCGTCAAATTTGTCCAGGAGGACATATGAAAATCCTTGCTGTATTTCTGATCGTCGTTAGCAGTCTGTTGACCGGGTGTGTCGTTGCCGAACCGCAGCAGTATCAAGGTTACGGTCGTGGCGACCGCGACCGCGATGGCATTCCCAACCGCGCGGACCGCGACCGCGATGGCGACGGCGTTCCGAATCGTTACGACCGCCGCCCGGACGATCCGCGCCGCTACTGATAGATATCCGCAGGCCGACTGCGGCAACGATCGGGCGACCATTCAATGCTTTGCACAGCACCATCGCCGTGCGGCTTTACGCAAGGCAAACCCACAAGGCACCCGATATGACCAGCGCCGAAGAGCAGCAGATGATTCACGGCATTTCCGGACTCGCGCAGGGCGTCAATAAGCTGTTGGCGCTGTTCACTGAAATCAATTTGCAGCGCATAAAAGCGGACGAGGAAATGATCACTTTGTTGAAACTGATTTCGCGCAAGCATTAACCCGGCTTTAGCAGCCGCGGACGGGCGCGCGGCCTGCCTGCGGCCGCGGAAAATGGAGTTGCGCAATCAGGCGTTCAACGCCGGATACGCGTCCGGCGCTTCTAACGCCGGGGCGAGATAATAGTCGAGCCCGGTCCCGACGCCGCCGGCGTAGTTGCCGTCGGAGTGCCCGGCACGGTAGTGCTCAACGGCGGCAGAATGACGGTGGTGATCTCCGGCGCGGTAGTGATCGGCGGCGGTGGAGCGGAAACGACGACCCCGCCCTGCGGAGCTACAGTGCCGCGCGGAGCTACAGTGCCCGCCGGCGTTGGAGCAGGCGCGACAACCACGCCCGGCGGAGCAGGTGTACCCGGCGGAGCTGCCCTGCGCGGCATCACGACCTGACTTCCGAGAACGCAATCCGGGCCGTTGCGCTGCATGCACTCCGGATGGGCGTCGGGAAGACTCTGGGCACGATCTGTAGTCTCCGCCGCAATGGCCGGCGCAATCGTTGCAAGCAATACAATAGTCGATGCGGAAATTCGTTTCATAGATAATGCCGTCAACCGCAGATTCATGGTGTCCGCCTTTTGGTTATGCAACTGGGTCGCGTCCCGAACTGCAGCCTGATGTTCCCACCAACACGACCGTGCCGTATGTGCGGCAACACACGGTGCGTCAAACCATTTGCATTGCGTGCGCTGGCGTACAGACGCCCCTGGAGGACGGGTCATAATGCATGCAACGGCGGATCTGTCTGCGGGCGTTTCGCAGAGAGCTTCCCCCGTCTGCCAATCTTGAACCAACCGAGGAGACCGACATGAATTGGGACCGTATCGAAGGCAACTGGAAACAAGCCAAGGGCAAAGTGCAGGAGCAATGGGGCAAGCTGACCGATGACTTTTTGGACAAGATCGCGGGCAAACGCGAACAACTGGTCGGCAAGATCCAGGAATCCTATGGCGTTGCGAAGGAAGACGCTGAAAAACAGGTCAAGGACTGGGAAACGCGGAACAAGGACATGTTCAACGACTTTCCCAAGCACTGAACCAAAGCCGCGCATACCGGCGGTTAATTCAAGCAGCGAACATTCTTAATCTCAGAGAGGCCTATCGTGAATACAAAACTAGCAACAACACTGGTAATCGGCGCGCTGCTCGCGCCCGTGGCGGGCTACGCCGCCGAGAAATCGATGACCCAAAGCGTCAAGGAAAACGTCGGTGATTCGGTGATCACCACCAAGATCAAAGCCGAATTCGCGAAGGATAAGCAGGTCAGCGCGATGAAAATCAAGGTCGATACCGATGACAAGGGTGCTGTGACGCTGAGCGGCAACGCCAAGAGCAAGGCTGAATCAGACCAGGCCGTCAAGATCGCGCGCGATACCAAGGGCGTGACCTCAGTCAAAAACGACATCATGGTTCAAGCCAAATAAACCAGATAACGTTCGTACTACCCGATGCCGTCACCACGCCCCTTGCCGGGCGGATGACGGCATTTCTTTTAGATACGTCCAAACACTGAACCGCAAAGGACGCGAAGGGAAGCTTCAGAAATGTTCGAGAATCTATTTCGCCATTGTTAACGTGCGGCGGGCTGAAATTGACTCGCCGATCTTTTTTGTTTTCCTTTGGTTTTCCTTTGCGTCCTTCGCGTCCTTTGCGGTTCAAGATTGAGTCGTCTTCGCGGTTAAAGATTTGGTAGTAATCCGAACTCTGTTACCTTCCGCGTATGCCGCCTTCCAAACCCCGCTTCAGGCTTTTTGCCGCGCACCTCGACCGCACGGCGGCGATGCCGTTCATCATGCTGGCGACACTGATCGACATGGTAGCGATCGGCATAATCATTCCGGTGCTGCCGGCGCTGGTCGGCAGTTTCACCGATTCGCAGATGGAACAAGCTTTCTGGTATGGCGTGGTGACGTTTGCATTCGGCTTCGCGAATTTTTTCGGCTCGCCGATTCTGGGCGCGCTTTCGGACGCCCATGGTCGCCGGCCGGTGATGCTGATCGGGTTTTGCGGCTTGGCGCTCACCTTCTTCGCCACCGGGCTTGCAACCTCCCTGGCGATGCTGATCGCGGCACGGCTGGTGGGCGGCGCGATGCAGGCCAACATTTCGGTCGCCAACGCCTACGTTGCCGACATCACGCCGGCCGCAGGGCGCGCGAAGCGCTTCGGCATGCTGGGCGCGATGTTCGGCGTGGGCTTTGTTCTCGGGCCGGTGATGGGCGGGCTCCTGGGCGCGGTCAATCTGCAGCTTCCGTTCTACGTGGCTGGCAGTCTTGCGCTGCTTAACGTGCTCTACGGCTGCTTCGTGCTGCCCGAGTCGCTGCCACCGCAGCGCCGGCGCGCGTTTCGATGGAAGGCGTCCAATCCGGTCACCGCGCTACGCGGGCTGACGAAATTGAAAGGCGCGGGGCGGCTGGTCGCAGTAATTGCATGCACGGGACTTGCGCAATTCGTGCTCTACACGTGCTGGGTGCTCTACACGACATTCAAGTTCGGCTGGGGGCCGCTTGAAAACGGCTGGTCGCTGGCGGCGGTGGGTGTGGTGTCGGCCGTCGTGCAGGGCCTTTTGCTCGGGCGCATTCTGAAGCTCCTCAGCCCGCAGCGGCTCGCTGTCCTGGGTCTCGTGTCGTCGACGCTCGCTTACTTGATGTGGGGTGCGGCCACGCAAGGCTGGATGATGTACGCGATTATTTTCCTCAACCTGCTCGGCGCTACCGTCACGTCCGCCATCCAAAGCATCATTTCCGGCGTCGCCGACGCGAAGAGCCAGGGCACGACACTCGGCGCGATTGGCGGCCTGAACAGCCTGATGGCGGTGGCCGCCCCGCTAATCGGCGCGCCGCTACTGGCCATGGTTTCGGATCTACCCATGGGCGACTGGCGTATCGGCGCGCCGTTCTATTTCTGCGCCGTGCTGCAGGCCGCGGCGCTGGTGCTGGCTGTTTCGCATTTTCGCAGAGAACGCCGCGCACGTACCGAAACGCCGAAAGTCTAAGCAGCGGCTAATGCACTTTAATTTTTCACGGCGGGCAGCCCTGAATAGCAGGCGATGAGTGATGAGTGATGGGGTCTCCCATTCCTCATTTCTCCTTCACCCTTCACCCTTCACCCTTCACCCTTCACCCTTCACCCTTCGCGCCCTCGCGCCCTCGCGGCCTGCTGCAACTACTTGACGTGCATGGCGTCCGGATCGCACTCGTGGCAAGACTCAAATACCGCGCTTTCGTGCGTCCCACTTCGTTACGACCTGAAGCCCCGCTAAGTTCGGTTGCGGTGAGCGGGAATTTTTTATCCCGTTTAAAGCAGCGACATCTCGTAGCGGCGAAGCAGGCGATAAACCAGGGCGACCGGTACCACGGTGAAGAAGATAAGGAGCGACGCGGTCGCGGCGGCAAGTCCGGCACCGGTGCCTTCGAGCGCCTGGAACATGACGACTGTCAGTGTCTGCCACTGACCGCTGTATAGCACGACAGTCGAGGATAGCTCGGACGCCACAGACACCCAGGTAAGCACCATGCCTCCCACGATGCCACCGAGCATGAGCGGTATCATGATCCGTATAAACGTCATCAGTGGCGAGACGCCGAGATTGATCGAGGCTTCCTCCAGACTCGGGTCGATCTGATGCAGGATGGCGCTCGCCGCGCGCACACTGAACGGCAGCTTGCGCACGACATAGGCGATTACCAGGATCAGCCATCCGCCGGTAAGCACGAGCCACCCGCTGTTGAACGAAATGATAAGGCCGATGCCGAGTATGGTTCCCGCAACCGCGAAAGGCATGGTCGCAACGATATCAAGAATCGCCGTCAGCCTGCTGCGAGCGCGCGTTACGACGTAGCCGATCGGGACGCCCAATAGCGCGGCGCCGAATGCGGCGAGCGTCGAAAGGAGCAATGTATTCTCCAGCGGGCGGATGGAGCGCCGGAAGAGTTCGGCGTAGTTATCAAGGCTGAAATTCGGATGGAGCACCGGCCCTCGATACTCCATGAAGGAGATCACGATCACCGCGAAAAATGGCACCAACGAGATGAGCACGATGGACCAGCAATACACGGTCGCGAGCGCGCGCCAACCGCGGCCCACGACGATCAGCGGCGGGGCGCGCCTCGCGCCGGTGGCGAAACGCCGGCGCGCCAGATAGCGGCGCTGGATCACGACGAAAATGGCCGTCGTGCACACGAGGAGCACGCCCAGCACGCCGGCCGAGGCCGGGTTCGTGTCGGTCTCGCCCACGAACAGCTTGTAAGCTTCCACCGCCATGATCGGCTTATCCTCCGCGAGCACGAAAGGCACGCCGAAGTTCTCCAGGGTATCGATAAATACCAGCAGCGCGCCCGAAAGTATGGCGGGGATCACGATCGGGAACGTAACCGTCCAGAAGCTTCGCCAGCGCGAGGCACCGAGATTCTGGCTCGCTTCCTCCACCGAAACATCGAGCGCCTTTAAGCCGGCCACCGTCGGCAGCAGGACAAACGGATAATGCGTCAACACATAGACCAGCACGATTCCCGGCACGCCATAGATCGATCCCAGCGGGATGCCGAGCGAACCGAACGCCTGGGTTACGATGCCGGCGCGTCCGAACAGCAGGACAAGCGCATAGGCGCTCACGAAGCTCGGCAGTACGAGTGGCAGCACGGCAAGCGACATGAGCGCGGTCTTGCCGCCAACCGGCAGCCGCGCAATCGCGAAGGCTAATGGCGCGGTGATCGCGGTCGTCACCACGGTCGCGATCACGGCTATCGTGAGACTGTTGATTACGCTGTCACGATAGAAGGCGCTGGACACGACCTTCACATAGTTGTTAAGCGTGAAGTAGGTTCCGCTCGCGTCGAGAAAGCTGGCGCCGAAAACGCGATAGAGCGGAAAGATGAGGAACAAACCGAGAAAGCCGAACGCGATCACCGTGACGACGAGCGGAAATGCATTGCGCGGTAGTGCGATGCTCATGAAACCTTGAAGCCTGTCACGCGCCGCGGGTCATAGGCGAGCGTGAGCGTGTGTCCCATTGATAATGTCGCCAACGGCTGATCGAGGAGTGCCACGCGCAGCATCGTGCCATCGGCGAGTTGGGTCTCGACGCGGGTCAATGCGCCAAGAAACTCGACCCGTGAGATCCGCGCCTCGACGGATGCCCAGCCGCCGGGAACGGCGTCGCCGTGCGCTATCACGCGAAGCGCCTCGGGCCGCAGGCAGAAAGCAACGGCCGCACCCGGTTCCCGCGCACTCCCCTCCATGTGAAATTCCGTCGCGCCTGCCTCGATTACGGCGTGCGCGCCGTCGCGGCGCTTGATCTTTCCCGACAGCAGATTCGTGATGCCCATGAATTCGGCGACGAAGGGAGTCGCCGAATCGCGATAGATCGCTTCCGGCTTGTCGACCTGTTCGAGCGCGCCCGCGCGCATGACGGCGATGCGATCGGAGATGGCCAGCGCTTCTTCCTGGTCATGCGTGACATAAATCGCCGTAATGCCGAGGCTTTGCTGCAGCTGGCGAATTTCGCCGCGCATTTCGACCCGCAACTGGGCGTCGAGATTGGACAGCGGTTCGTCGAGCAGCAGCACTGCGGGCTCGATGACGAGCGAGCGCGCGATGGCGACGCGTTGGAGCTGGCCACCCGAGAGCTGGTGCGGCCAGCGCGCATCGTAGCCATCGAGATGAACGAGCTTCAGCGCGGTTGCGACCCGCTCCGCGATGCGCGCCGCCGGCACCTTGCGCGCGCGCAGGCCGTAGGCGACGTTGCCGCCGACGGTGAGGTTGGGAAATATTGCATAGTTCTGGAACAACATGCCCGTATTGCGGTGATGCGGCGGCAGAGTATCGATGCGTTGCGCGCCAAAACTGATGGTGCCCGCATCGAGTTCGCAAAAGCCCGCAATCATGCGCAATAGCGTGGTTTTGCCGCAGCCCGACGGACCGAGCAGCGTAAAGAACTCACCGTCGCGAATTTCGAGCGAGACGTCGCGAACGGCGTGAACGGACGCGAAGGACCGGCTGACGCGGTCGATCGTGACCGTGGTCAACGGGCACCCCTCGTGCGGGCGCCCATCTATCTCGTTTCTTGTATCAGTTCCTTGATCTTATCGAGCGTTTCCTTGCGCTTCGCGGTCCACGCCTCTTCCTTGTAGGCAAGCAGCTTGACACTCGTAAGCGCCGGCATGCGGCCGGGCAGCTGCGCCAGATCGAGGTCCTTGCGCGCGGGACGCCGGAATGTTGCCTTCAGTATCATCTCGCGCACGTCCTTGCGATTGATCCAGTCGACGAATTTCTTCGCCGACTCGGGGTTGGGTCCGCCTTTGACGATGCCCACACCTTCCATCGCGGCAAATGTTCCTTCCGCGGGATAAATCGTCACCACGGGAGCGCCGTTACTCGCCCACAGATACCCCGCATACTCGAGTGAAATGCCCAGCGCATATTCGCCCTTGCCGACGCCCTGAAACACGAGGGAAGAGCGATTGAGTATCTTCATATTGGCGAACAGCGCCTTCACTTTCTGCCAGCCCGCGTCTCCGCCGCCCCACAGATCGACCAGCATTGTCACCGTCGAGTAGGCGGAGCCGGAATTGGCCGGATCCGTGAACGCGATTTTGCCTTTGTATTTCGGATCGAGCAGATCATTCCAGGTCTTCGGTCCCTCGTTTGCCGGCAGCGCCTTCGTGTTCTGGAGGATTACCAGAACGTGCAGGTTGTTCCCGATCCAGAGATTGCCGGGGTCGCGATATTCGGCCGCTATGACGTCGATATTCTTCGATGCATAGGGTGCGAAATAATCCCGGTTCGTTTCCAGGAGTGAGCGCGAGACGCCCCAGATAATGTCGCCCAGCGGACGTTCCTTCTCCGCCTGTATGCGCTTGACGATCACTCCGGAGCCGGCGGAGACCGCATCGACTTGAACACCGGTCTCTTTGGTGAAGGCGGAGAAGGCGAGCTCATTCAACGTGCTCTCGTTCGATGTATAGACAACAAGCCTCGGCTGCGCATGCGTAATGCCGGCCATGGTAAGTGCGGCGCATGCCAGGATAAAAACGGCGAGCTTGCGGATTCGATTGATGGTCATTGGTGCCTCCTCGGTTTCTCCCCGCTGACAGGCAGTTCACCCGAGGCCGCGGGAGCGTCCAGCAAGGGTTTGTCGCGAAGTCGTGTGCGAGAATATACCGCGTCGAAAATCGAGTCAACGTGCCCCGGTCAATGCCGCCCGCCGCGAGCATACGGTGTCGTGAATTGATGCGGGGTCGAGTAGGGATGCTTTAGTTCGGACATATCCGTCAAAACCTATCCGCATCGTGATCGGCACCGCCGCCGGTGGTGGCAGCGATCTGATGGCGCGGCTCGACGTCCAGCGGCTCACGCAGGCGTGGAACGCTGCCGTCGTGGTCGAGCCGCGGCCCGGCGTCGGCGGCAATATAGCGGCCGAGTTTGTTGCGAAATCCGCGCCCGACGGTTACACGTTGTACGTGTGCTTCGGCACACACACCGTCAACCCGAATCTCTACGCGAAGGCGGGTTACGAGGCGATCCGGGATTTCGCGCCCTCGCGCATCGACCTCCTGCGCGGCCACGTCGATCTTATGTTCGACGTGTTGCGCACGGCGCTGCCTTTTCGCGAGGCTGGCAGGATACGCATGCTGGCGGTCGCCAGCAGCCAGCGCTCGTCACTCGCGATGGATCTTCCGACCATGGCGGAAGCGGGATGGAAAGGCATCGAGGTCCTCACGTGGCATGCGCTGCTCGCGCCCGCCGGCATACGGCCCGACTGAAACCGCACGCTGAGAGTACCGTCCGGCGTTATTTGGACGCTGCGACCGGCGGCTTCTTGTCGGGATGATCGGCGCTCATCACCGCGCGGAACACCAGCAGCGGAATCGAAGCGCGGTGCAATACCCGGCTCGCTTCGCTGCCCAGAAGCAATGACACCAGGCCTTTGCGATAGCGCGCTGTCATCACGATCAGGTCGCAGTGGCGCTCGTTCGCGGTGTTGATAATGGCATCGAATGGCTGGGAGTTGGTCGCGATCACGGTATCGCAAGGCACGCCCTGCGCCGTTGCCGTCTTTTTGACAAAAGCCAGAAAGCTTTCCGCGCGAGAGCGCGCCTCCTCGTCCATTTTCCCCGGGAGTGCGGAATCGAACGCGCCGTCCTCTGCCATCGTCAGGTGGTAATACGGCACGACGTGAATGCCGGTAACCCTGGCGCCGCAAAGTTTGGCGAGTTCGATACCACGCACGATCGCTCTTTCGGAATGGTCGGATCCGTCCGTCGGCATCAGAACATGTTTGAACATGAGTCCTCCTCCAGTTAGGCGTGCATATTAGACGCTAATTATTACGGGTAGTGCCAGCGGAATCGCGCGTACGGCTGAGCACGCCGCCGCGACGAAAATCGCGGGCAGGCCGGAATAGAAACAAGGAATCAATAGCCAGTGCGAAGTTGATGGGCATCGTGTCCGTCTAACGAATAAACCCACGTGGAGTCATCAATACCGCCGGCATACGCCCCGACTGATAATCGCGATCCTCGGGCACTGCCAAAAGATTGAACCGCAAAGGACGCAACGGAAATATTTATCTACTACTACTATTTACGCACTCCACCAGCAATTCTCCGGACACGCCGGCGACTCCGGCGGCCGGGTGCCTGTATTCGACTGGCTTCAGGCGGCGTACACGCGGGCCAGGCGGTTTCTTCCCAGACGCTCGTCCACCAGCGCCACGATTTCGTGCAGCGTGTCGCACCGGAGTCCGCGCTGGCTGGCGATGCGGCGAACCAGGCTGTCGACGCGCTCGATATTCTCGGCGCCGCCAAACAGCGCGCGTGCCGCGGAGGAGGGTTTGCCCAGGCTCTCGGCGGCCTTGGCGTACTTGTCGAAAGGCACGAGGTCGTCCGACTCCGCGCCCAGCCCCATGCAGAGATTCGCAACCCAGTTGTAGATCTCGCGCGACTGGCTGAGGTTCCCGTGTACCGCTTCTTTGATGGGGATCATGTCATGCGGCCGGATGCAGCGGTAGTTGCCGGCGATCAACATCGGCCATTTGGCCAGCGGCACGAAAATGGAATCGTGCACCTTGAGTTTCACCGGGATTTCCAGCGCACCGTCGCCGGACTGGAACCGCGCGGCCTCGATGTCGGCCTCGAGATTACGCAGCAGCGCGGTCGGCTCCGCGGCATCGAAGCGCGCCGCCTTGAAATTGGTCGGCAAGCCCACCTGCAGTACGTTCTTGGGCTGGTCCGGCGGGCGAAATGCCTGGGGATCGGGACTCGCCAGCGTGATCAGCGCGGGATCGAAGTCTTCCCACACCCTGGGGTTCGCATAACAATGCTCCAGCGTCTGCGTGGCGAGCCCGGGAATGCGTTTGAGGTAAGCCAGCGGCGGCATGTTCATGATGGCGAGGCAGGGCTTGCGCGCGCGTGCGACGCGGCCCATCAATTCGCGAACGCCTTGCGAGCCGAGTTGCGCCTCCTGCATGCCGAGCACTATCAGGTCGTATTGGCCGGGGTCCACCTCGTCGGGCGTGATCGCGGCAAGTTCACCCGGGAGTTCCTGCGAAGCGATCTCGAGCAGCGACTCCCGGCCGCGGATCGGGAAACGGACCCGGGTTCCTTCACGGTTGATCAATTGGGCGGTGGGACTCGTGCAGACCAGCGTAACGCGATGCCCGGCCATCAACAGCTTGGTGCCCAGCAAAGAGCCGTAGGAGGCCCCCAGAACGAGAATGCTGTATTTCATGTTGAACCTCCGATTGACGCAGGTTAGTCACGCAACTCTGAATTCATGCGGTGCAGTATAGGCACAGGAGGCCGGAAAATTTGACAATAGAAACTTCACAGTGTTAATTTCACAACCTGTCATGACGCCACACGCCCGCAAAAGTCACTTCCTCGGCACCAAGCTGCGCGCCTTGCGCAAACGCAACCGGCTGACGCTGGAAGAGCTGTCCGCACGCTGCATTCAACTGGATTCGCAGAGCGCGCCATCGGTCTCCTACCTGAGCATGATCGAAAGCGGCAAGCGATTGCCCTCGGAAGGCGTGCTCGGGCTGCTGTCGTCGTTGTTTCAACGCGAACCCGGCTGGTTTGCGGACGACAGCCGGGACATCGAAACCGCGGCCGTCGAGCAACGCGCCGGCGGCGCGGCGGGGGTGCCGCTGGAACCCGCGTTCCTGTTTTCGAAGGAGTTGCTGCAAGCGGCGATCCCCGAGCTGCTGGCGCAAACCGGCACCACCGGGCAGCAATTCGCGCATCTGCTGATCCGCTCGCATCAGGAAATGTCGCGCAACGACTTTCCCGATCTCGAGCGGTTAGCGGAAAGCGTCGGCGAGCGCAAATTTCCGCTCGGTGCC
>JANNPG010000255.1:0-6760 GCA_031399805.1 Betaproteobacteria bacterium
CCGCCACGTCTCGAACCGGCTGCGCCCGGTGCGCACGCCGGCGGACTTGGCGGACATGCGGATACGGATGATGCCCAGCCAGATGCATTGCCGGACCTTCGAGTTGGTGGGCGCGATCCCCTTTGCCTGCGATCTCAAACCGGGGCTGGAGGCGATCATGTCCGGCGCGGTGGACGCGCAGGAGAACCCGCTCGCGAACACGGTCGATTACGGCGCCCACAAGGCGCACCGCTACATCACCCTGACCGGCCACTGTTACGTTTCGCGCGGCATCTACTGCAACCGCGCGGCGTACGACAGCTGGCCCGCGGCGCTGCAGACCGCGATGATGCAGGCAACACGCGAGGCGGTACTGGCGCAGCGCAAACTCGCGGTGCGCGAGGAGGAAATCGCGCGCCAGGCGATCATCGATGCCGGCGGCGAAATCGTGGAACTCACCGCCGACGAGCGCGCGGCATTCGTACGCGCGGTGAAGCCCCTGCACGATGAGGCAAAGGGGCGCTTTGCCGAAGCGTTTGCTTTACTGGAAAAATAACGCTGCGTTGCATGAGGTTACGGACTCTCAGAGCATTTACGAGGAGCACCCATGAATAAGACCAGGAGCATCATGCCGGCCAGGATTGCGTTCGCCACCATTGCCGTGGCTTTGTGCGTGGCGGTGCTGGTCAACATGCAACCCGACGCGGCGGCGCAAACCTATCCGGTGAAGCCCATCCGCGTGATCGTGCCGTACCCGCCCGGCGGCACTTCCGATATTCTGACGCGCCTGATCGGCGCCAGGCTCACTGAAAGCTGGGGTCAGCAGGTCATAGCGGACAACCGCACGGGTGCCGGCGGCAACATCGGCGCGGAACTGACCGCGCGCGCGGCACCGGACGGTTACACCCTGATGCTGACGGACATCGGCAACGTCGTCACCAGCTCTATCCTGTATTCCAAGCTGCCGTTCGACGTGCTGCGCGACTTCGCGCCGGTGATTACGGTCTCGTACTCGCCGCATCTGCTGGCCACGCATCCGAGCGTGCCGGCGAAAACGATCAAGGAACTGGTCGCGCTCGCCAAGGCGAATCCCGGCAAGCTCAATTACGCGGCGGGCCTCGGCGGCACGCCGCACCTTGCAGGACTCATGTTCGCGCAGCGCACCGGCATCAACTGGGTCTATATCCCGACCAAGGGCGGGGCCGCAACAAGCTATGCGGTCGCAACCGGCGACGCCGACGTGTTGTTCCTCGGCATACTGCAGACGCTGGCGCACATCAACACGGGCAAGTTGAAGCTGATCGCGGCATCGAGTGCGCAGCGGCTCGCCAACCTGCCGGATACGCCGACCGTCGCGGAAACGCTGCCGGGATTCGTCACCGGATCGTGGCAGGGGATCCTCGCGCCCGCGCGCACGCCGCCGGAGCTGATCGCGCGGTTGAACGGCGAAGTAACGCGCATCCTTAAATTACCTGACGTCAGGGAAATACTCGTCTCGCAAGGCACCACACCGCTCGCCGCCAGCCCGCAGGACACCGCCCGCTGGCTCGCCGAGGAGAAAGAGCGCTGGGCAAAAGTCGTCAGGGACAGCGGGTTCAAACTCGAGTAATAATAGGCGAGGAGCATTATGATTGAGCCGCGACTTTTGCCAACCCCAGGGGTGAAGACCATGCCGACGATGCGATTACCACTATGTGTTGTCCTGTCGATTGCGGGATGCATTGCGCCGCTCGCCACCGCGCAGACCGCCTACCCCGCGCGCAACGTGCAGATCATCGTGCCGTATACGCCGGGGGGTTCCATCGACATCATGACGCGCAGCGTCGCGCAACAGCTTACCCTCGCGTGGGGGAAAAACGTCGTCGTCGACAACCGCCCGGGTGCCAGCGGCATGATAGGCACCGAGATCGCGACCAAGGCCGAGCCCGACGGCTACGTGCTACTCGGCCATACGTCGTCGTATCCGGCGACCGCCGCGGTGCGCGAGAAGCTGCCTTTCGATCCGGCGCGCGCCATCGTGCCGGTCGCGATGTTCGCGCGCGCGCCCATGATGCTCGCGGTCCATCCGTCGGTGCCGGCCAAATCCGTGAAAGAACTGGTGGCGCTGGCGAAAAAAAATCCCGGCAAGCTCAACTACGCATCGTCGGGCGCCGGCGGCAACAATCACTTTTCCGGCGCGCTGTTCGCGTCCGCCGCCGGCATCTCCCTCACCCACATCCCGTACAAAGGCATTTCGCTGGCGATGACCGCACTCGCCTCCGGCGAGGTCGAGATCGTGATCGCGAGCGCGGCCGCGGTCAATCCGCAATTGCGGGCGGGCCGCGTGCGCGTGCTGGGCGTTACCAGCCTCACGCCCTCTTCGTTGCTGCCGGGGTTGCCGGCGATCGCGCAATCCGGCGTGCCGGGCTACAGCTATGAACTGTGGTGGGGCCTGTTTGCGCCGGCCGGCCTGTCGGCGGAGCGCATGAACTTCATCAACGCCGCGGTCAACAAAAGCCTGGTCGGCCCGGAAATGAAAAAATTCCTCGACAACGAAAGCGCCGAGGCGTGGGTGGCCACCGTGCCGCAACTGACCGATCTATTGCCGAAAGAAATCGAGCGCTACCGCAAAGCGGCGAAGGTGGCCGGCATTCCCGCGCAGTAGTCCGGCGCGGCCGCGGGCGCGCGCACAGCGAGCAACGCTGCGGGCGCCGCATGCGCAATTACGCGCAATCCCATAGAATCCCCGACCATTACCACCAACCAGAGAGAAACCAAGTGCCGTTAACCATACTTTTTCCGGATGGCCGCACACCCGAGCTCGACCTCGAACGCGAAGTGACCGGCCCCGACACCATCCTGCTCAACCCGCGCAAAACCAGCTTCGACGCGATCGATATCGGCGCGTGGGAGAGTTGCGACGGCATCGTCGTTGCCCGCATCCCGATCGACGCCAAGGTGATCCTGCATCTGAAACGCACGCGCATCGTGGTTCGCAACGGCGTTGGCTTCGACACCATCGACCTCAAAGCCTGCGGCGAAGCGGGTATCGCAGCGTGCAACGTGCCCGACTACGGCACCACCGACGTCGCCGACTCCGCGATCGCGATGATGTTGACCTTTGCGCGCGGCACCGCGACGTACGATGCCGCGTTGCGCACGGATCTTAAAGGCGGCTGGACGTACGCGCACAACGTCACCGCGCGCCGCCTGCGCGGCAGGTGCCTCGGCGTGATCGGTCTCGGCCGCATCGGCACCGCGGCGGCGCTGCGCGCGCGCGCTTTCGGCATGCAGATCGCGTTCTACGACCCGTTCCTGCCAAACGGCGCCGAGCTTTCGTTCGGTTTCACCCGCGCGCGCACCCTCACTGAGCTGCTGGAGCTCGCCGACGTCATTACCATACACGCGCCGCTGACCAACGACACGCGCGCGATGATCAACGAGTCGGCGGTCGCCGCCATGAAACCGGGCGCCTATGTCATCAACACAGCGCGCGGCCCCATCTGCGACACCGCCGCGCTGCTCGCGGGACTGAAGAGCGGTAGGCTCGCTGCAGTCGGGCTCGACGTGCTGCCCAAAGAGCCCGCCTCGACGGATGATCCGCTGGTCGCCGCGTGGCAGGCGAACGAACCGTGGATCCGCGGGCGCATGCTCTTGAATCCGCACGCGGGTTTTTACAACCCCGACTCGCTTATCGACCTGCGGCGCAAATCGATCGAAACGGCGTACGACTACCTGCGCGACGGCACGCTCGCCAATTGCGTGAACGCGGAGTATCTGCAACGGCCGCGCTGAAAGTAACGCCGGGTTGCGCAGGCGCGGCGCAGAAGCTGCCCCGCCGTACAGCCAGCGGCGGTTCGCGGTAATTCTGAAAATAAGACGGCGGATGCTGCGGACGATTAGAGCGGGCTCTAATCCGGACGGTATTTTCTGCGCAGCTCGAAAGCCGTTTCGAAAAGGCTCTGATTCGCGGCAACGCCGTCATTCGAGTCCATCATCCTGTTCAGCCACGCCGAAGTGTCGTGCGCGGGCCACTTCCAGGCGAGACCGTGCCGCATCGCGGCGAGGCGCCGCGTGAACTGCATCCACTGTCCCGGCACCGCCTGCTGCAGGTAGAGCACCGAGGCGATGTCCGCGAGCACCTCACCCCAGCCTTCCACCGCGCCGCTTTTCACGACCGACAGGTAGCCCTGCACCGTCACGTTGTTCCGCGGGAAACCGGGCGGCAATACCTTGTCGAACCGGTTGCGAATGTAGGCTTCACGCTGTTCGATGCAGTGCGTGAGCTCGTGCACCGCCATGGCGCTGAGCCAAACGGGCAGGTCTTGTTCGGATATGGACGCAAAAAACTGGGTGAGCCCGTCTTCCGGCTTGGTATTGAAGAAGACCAGACAGACACTGTCGGCAAGCCGCAGTCCGGATGCCAAGAGCGGCCGCGTCAAGCCTTCCTTCTGGGCGTCCAGCACCTTGACCTCAAGGCCTTCGGTTTTCAGCACCACTGCGGCAGCGCTGATTCCTGCGCGCAACTGCTCTTCTGTCGGGTATGGCGCAGCGCACGCATGGCCGCAGGAGAGCACGGCGAGGACCGCCAGTGTACGCACGTACGCCTTCTTCATAAGCGCCTCCCTGTGTGATTCGCTGCCACTACGCAACCACCGGCCTTATGAGTTCGAAATACTACAGGAACATTGTGTTGCCGTGGAAAACTTTATTCTGACAAAATTGGCGCCCCGACCCGGTTCATGGTTGTCGATACACACGCAAATAAAAGGGGGTAGTGAGGAATGTCATACGCAGCGGAAATCCAGGTCATGTCTTCGTCGGCCATGAAGCCGGCTTATCTCGCGCTCGTGCCCAGCATCGACTTTCTGGGCCCGCTGCCGTCAGACATCCAGCAGATCACGATCTTTTCGGCCGGTATTCAGAGCAGTGCGAAAGAGCCGGCCGCGGCCAAAGCGTTGATCGAGTTCCTCACCGCGCCCGCCGCCGCGCCCGTCATCCGGAAAACCGGCATGGAGCCGGCCTGATTGCGCCGGATCCGATTCAGTTGCGCAGCCCGTCGAGTATCGCCAGCGCGCGCCCCATCGAAAACTTGCGCGTCGGCGCGCTGAACGCCTGCGCGTTGCCGGGCATCATGTAGGCGTGCAGTATGCCGGGGAAGATGTGCACTTCCACGTTTTTCATGCGCGCCGGCACCGCGCGGTAGGCTTCCTGCACCGGCGGCGGGGCCGCGTGGTCCTGATCGCCCCAGATAATGCACACGGGCTGCGTGACGCCGTCGAGTTCGTTGATGTAATCCCCCAACTGCGTGCCATGGCACGAGATGCCGGCCGCGTAGCCCAGGCGCTTGGGCCCGAGGATCGCAAACGGGCCGCCGTAGCAGAAGCCGATCGCGGCCGCGCGGCCGTTGAAGCGCGGCTCTTTGCGCAATTCGGTGAGCGTGTCCGCCATGTCGGCTTCACCGGCTTTTATTTTCTCCGGGCGCGGTTGCCCGCGCCCCGTCGTGCGCTTGTCGTCGCGCGCGAGCGGCCCCGGGACGGAGCGCCAGAACAAGTCCGGCGCTGCCGCGATATAACCCTGCGCGGCAAACTCGTCGGCTATCGCGCGGATGTCCGCATCCACGCCGTGGATCGCGGAAGCGAGCACGATGGCCGGAACTTTTCCAGCGGCGTCGGGCGTTACCACGTAACAATCAAACTCGCCGCCCCCGCCCGCGCGTATTTTGATATCTTTGCGCTGCATGATTTTTCTCTCCCGCCTGTAATGTTTACCGGAACTTATCACATAAACCCCGCGACCAAAACCACCCGCCGCACAACGCGGCTCACAGTTCACCGGTTCGCGGACAACGCTTCGTCCAGAAAATCCAGCCGGGCCTGCCCCGGCACAACGTGACCTTAAAGTCATAGTCAGATAAAGTCCGAGGTCTTGCCGCAGTGGCCGTCAAGGTGCGCGCGGGATCGGGCGTCCGGGCACCGCTTGTGCGACATGGCAAATCCATCCCGGTATCGAAATACAGGAGAACGCGAACGTGAACATTCCCCGCCTCAACGGTATCATCAAGGTGCTCGCAGAGGGCAAGCACGCATTCGTGAGCTTCGCGCCGGCCGACACGGCAAATGCCCAGCTTTACGCGGCCGAGCCGTACGACGGCATCGTATTCGAGATGGAGCACGGCGGCTACGACGTCCGCACCCTGCGCGACTGCCTGCAATACATGTTCAACCGCCGGCAGATCGTCGAGTCCGCAAGCCTGGCGCCCGCGGTAACGCCGATGGTGCGCATTCCGCCGAACGGCATCGAAATGAACCAGTGGATCGCCAAGCAGGTGCTGGACTCCGGCGTCTACGGCATCATCTGGCCGCACGTGAGCACCGTTGCCGAGGCATACAGCGCGGTCGCCGCGTGCCGCTATGCACGGCCCGCCAACGCGCCCCGCTTCGAGCCCGAGGGGCAGCGCGGAGACGGGCCCACCGCCGCCGCCCGTTACTGGGGCCTCACGGCGCAGGAGTACTACGACCGCGCCGACGTCTGGCCGCTCGACCCCAAAGGCGAAATTCTCGTCGGCATCATGTGCGAAGACGTCAACGGCGTGAAGAACCTGCCGAAGATATTGAAGGAAGTGCCGGGCATCGGCGTGGTGATCATCGGCGAAGGCGATCTGTCGCAGAATCTCGGCTTCCCGCGCCAGTACAGGCATCCCACGGTTGCCGGTGCGATAGCCGAAATTCTGGCGATCTGCGAAGCGCATAATGTCGCGTGTGGACATCCGCACGTGGAAGCCGATAATGTCGATGAGGTG
>JANNPG010000272.1:0-2675 GCA_031399805.1 Betaproteobacteria bacterium
CGCTGGCGCAAGCCAGTGATTCATTACGGTTCCCAGTGTAGGGATGGGCGCAACGGGGGTAAGTGCGTAAACGCACCGGATTTACGACTTTCCTGGCTCGGCGGGCCGGCCGCAAGAGGCGCATCCAAACGCATGCCGGCCAACTCCGCCCAGGTCGGTGTTTTCACTGCAGAAAAGAACAAATGATGGTCCTTTCGCCATGCACATGCCCCCTGTCATAAAACGCGCATTGACGCGTAGAATTAGGAGAAGTAGTCTAGTCGGTGCCAGTCGAGGTTTCCGATTGGGGCTGAAGCGGTTTCGTCTGTCTTGACGATTTCTAGAAGGAGAGATTCCTATGGCTGCAAAGAAGAAAGCAAAGAAGAAAGCAGAGGGACCCATGCTCACGGTGAAGAATTTAAAGCAGGTCGGAAAGAGCGACGCCGAGCTTTTATCGTTCATCAAGAAAGCCCGGGAAAGAAAGATCGGGTTCGTTATCCTGAACGCACCCTTCAAGTCGCGCACGGCGGAGGCAGTTTCCTAGAACACTTTCGAAACCCGGTGCTAACCGCAGCGAGGACGTGATGAATGCCGTGGCCGGAATGACGGTCAAGGCTCTGGCCGAGCACGGCGTTCCAAGGCTGCCGGCTTATCGGCGGGCACTGGTGTCCGCGTGTAACGAGTGCCCGCCACTTTTCGGCAAGCGGCCGTGGCGGGAATTGTATAAGCGCAGCGCCCGCGATCCCGGCTGGGTGGCGCTATCTCTCGTAACCAGTTCACAAAGCGAGGGAGAAGGCGCGCAGCATCTCTGGGATATGGCGGCATGCACCCCGGACGCCGACATTGCCTCCCAGATTAAGCGGCATGCAATCGACGAGGCGCGCCATTCGCGGGTCTACGTGACGCTCCTCGATCTGGTATTTCCCGGGGCGGTGGCGAAACAGCTCCGCACGCAATTACGGCAATTGTCGCCGGGTTATACCAGGTCCACCCCCCTTGCGCCGAGGAAGGGGTCGCCTTACGCACATCCGGCCACGGTCGACGAGTTGATCCAGATGAACATCGCGGAGATACGCACGCGAATTCTTCAGCTGCTGCAGCGGCCTGTGCTGCTTGCCTTTTGCAGAGCGGACCGGCGCGCCCGTGTGCGACGAGTTCTCGATTCATTGCTGTACGACGAAACGCGGCATATCGCCTATACCGCGCACCTGATCGAGCGGGCCGCGCAGAAGTCGGGGATCGAGCAAGTCGCGGCTCTGATGCAGGAGCGGGTCAGGGACTTCAACGAAATCACCAGGGACGAAGTATTACGCAGAACGCTCGGCGCTGCCTAGCATCATGAGGCTGGATGAGGTGCGGCGATGGGCGAGCGGCCGTGGGGTTTCCGCGTCCGAATTCCGGCGCGTTTACGACGGGGCACTTTTGCATGCGATCTCCCGTCTCCTGCAGGCGATCCATCGCGAGAGCCAAGTCACGCGCCTCTTCCAGGATGCACGCGGCAGATGGCACCTCGATGTCGGCCGGCGAAACATTATGCGTGTCCCCGTCAGCGGGCCGCTCCCGTTCCGCAGACTCGAAACCATCGGCAGCCCGTCTGTCGGCGGGTCGGCAAAGCGTCGCCGCATTCGCACGGTGGGCACGTTTCTCGCCGCGCTAAGGCGTTGTCTGGCGGGCTCCGAGTACAGCGGGGTATTCGCCGCTCTGCACTCGGATTTCGAGAACAGCGTCGCCAACGTGGTCCTGAACCGGCTGATCGGCAGATCTCTTGGCGAAAAGGCCTGCGCGCTAGAGCCTGCTTACCAAGGGCACCAGTACTATCCGTTTCCCGCTTTGCGGCGCGGTCCGAGCCTGTCCCAGGTACTCGAGTGCTCCCACCTTTGTCAGGAACCCGTTAACCTGCCGTTGCTCGAGATCGGCGGCTGCCGCCTTATCTCCTGCGAATTTGGCAGCTTTGAAGCGTGCTTGCGCGCATGGTCCGGACTGCAGGTAGAATCACGCTCCACCACTTTGCTGCCGCTGCATCCGTGGCAGCTCCGCCTGTCACCGCTAGTACGGGAGCTGCTGGTGAGGAAATTGGCCGCGCTTTCGCGGCGCAGGATCAAGGCGATACCGCTGGCGTCACAAAGGACGTGCCGGATCGTGCGCACGGGCTTCGACGTCAAGCTACCCATCAATGCGACCCTGACAGGCGAACACCGGCTTCTCTACCGCCTGAACTGTGAAAATGCACCGGTGGTTTCCGCGCTCGCCAAGCAACTGCTGGACGCGAACGGGCAACGCACCTTCAACTTCCAGGAGGATCTCGCGTCGATTTTCCACATGGAGCTCGCACTTGGGCCCCATCTAAGTGCGATTATCCGGGCGCCGGTGCAGGCACAACCCGGCGAGGTCGTCGTCCCGGCGATCAACCTGTGGACGGGACGAGCGGAAGCGTGCGCACTGTTGCAGTCGGCGGACGCCGCGCGTATAGAGGAATTCTTCGATCGCTATTGTCGAGTATTGATGGAGGGACCCGTGCGGTTCTGCTCACAATGGGGAATGGCATTCGAACCTCACCTGCAAAATGTGTATGTAGCGCTTCGCAACGGGCTCCCGAGCCGTATCGTTTTGCGCGACCTGGACAACTCCGTATTGGATGCGCGACGCGTTCGACCGGCGTTGCGCGCCTTGGGCCTGGAACTGGCGGAGGACACCTG
>JANNPG010000303.1:0-5930 GCA_031399805.1 Betaproteobacteria bacterium
CGCCATAGTTCCACTCCCAACATTGCGTTCGAGAAGGACGCGCTAAAAGCGGCGCGCCTCTCAACTTAAACGTCTCAGAATTAACCCGTCGTCAACACCACTTTCCCGATCACCTTGCGGCCTTTGACGAGCGCGAGCGCCTCGGCGTAGCGTTCGAGCGGAAACGTCGCCATCACGTACGGTTTGATTTTCCCCGCGCTGTAGAGATCGAACAACTGCTGGCGCACGACGCGGCATTTCTCGGGCTCGCGGTCGCGGTAGTCGCTGAACTGCAGGCCGATCGCCGCGATGTTCTTGACCAGCAAATGGCCGGCCTTGATTTCGGGGATGCGCCCGCCGGCGAAGCCGACAATGACGATGCGTCCGCACCAGGCGACCGCGCGCAGGCACGCGTCGAAGAGGTCGCCGCCGACACTGTCGATCACGATATCCACGCCGCGCTTGCCGACCGCCGCGAATACCTGCTCGCGCAGCTTCTCGCGCAGGTCCGCCACACTCGTGTCGATGACGTGATCCGCACCCGCGGCTTTCGCTGCCGCAGCCTTGTCCGGCGTGCTGACGGCGGCCAGCACTATCGCGCCGAGCGCCTTCGCGACCTGCACCGTCGCGAGACCGACGCCGCCCGCGGCACCGGTAACCAGCACGGATTCGCCGGATTTCAACTGCGCGCGCTCGACCAGCGCGAAATGCGCGGTGTTGTAGGTGAGCCCCATCGCCGCGGCCTCGGGGAAACTGATCGCCGCGGGAACCACGTGACAGTTGACCGCCTTGGTCGTCACCTGCTGCGCGTACGCGCCGTATTCGACCTGCACGAGCACGCGGTCGCCGGGTTGCGGCGTGGCGACGCCGGCGCCGGCCGCCCTGACCACGCCCGCGCATTCCTTGCCCGGCACGAACGGCAGCGCCGGCAGGAACTGGTACTTGCCGTCGATCACGAGCAGATCAGGAAAGTTGATGCCCGCCGCGCGCACATCAACCAGCACTTCACCGGCGCCGGGCGCCGGCACGCTCCACTCTTCGACTTTCACCGAGTCGGGCGCGCCGAACTGTCTTACGACCAATGCTTTCATGTTTTGATTTTCCTCGATGGTTCGCGCGAAACGCGGCATATTAGCAATCGCGTTGGATCGTTACAACAATTTCGGCGTATGTGGATTCGTGAAGAGGTGAAGAAGTTATCACCGCCGTCGCCGCGGGCAACGAAATCACCTGCCGCATCGGGCTCGTCGCACCCCAGCAGTTTCACAAGGTCGGTATTCATCCAACGGGCGTGATCGGCACGCTGGTCGATTTATGTGTGCGTTAGCGCACACTACGCTTGGTCCGGGTCAAGCGCGAAATCCGGCATCCCTGCGCGAACGCCGTACAAACAAAAAGGCGGGGAAGTCCCCGCCTTTTAGCTTGCTCGCGCCTGAGGGCGCGATCTGAAAATTACTTCTTCATCGGCGCCGCGGGGGTCGCCGGGGTCGCTTTGGCCGCATCGCCTTTGGCGGGCGTCGCAGGAGTTGCCGGGGTCGCTTTGGGCGCATCGGCTTTGGCCGCTTTGGCATCGGCTTTAGCTTTGGCTTTTTCGTCGGCTTTGGCTTTGGCTGCTGCCTTGGCATCCGCTTTGGCTTTGGCTTTCGCTTCTTTCTTGGCTAGCGCCTCGGCTTTGGCTTTGGCTTTGGCTTCGGCTGTGGCTTTGGCTTTTTCTTCGGCCTTGGCTTTCGCGGCGGCTTTTTTCTCTTCTTTGGTCATTTTCGGCGCTTCTGCTTTGGCAGGCATCGCCGGGGCAGCTTTCGGCGCTTCTGCTTTGGCGGGGGTCGCCGGGGCAGCTTTCGGGGCTTCTGCCTTGGCAGGGGCCATCGGTGCAGATTTAGGCGCGTCTTTAGGCGCGTCGGCCGCAACCGCGGTGAGGGTGGTGCCGGCAAATGCGGCCGCAATCAGGGTGGCTAACAGCTTATTCATGTGAATCTCTCCATTGGTTGAATCCGGTAATCCGGATGAGCGAATAACGCTGACCCCCAGCGCGGCGTTGACACGCACCCCCGGCCCGCAAGTGTGCCTAACATAATGAAACAAGTGCGTTTCACCATGTTAGGCACTCTAAGGCGCACGGCCCGGTCCCCCCCGCGAACGCGCAAATATCCCGCCTGAGCCGAGCAGCGCCGCGTTGCCCCAGAACACGGCGAGCAAGCCGAACGCCGAGCCGATGGAGCCGAACACCACCGGCCCGACCACCCGCGTCAGATGGTTAATGGTGAGCCTCAACCCCAATGCCTCCCCCGAGCGCCCTTCGGCGGAGCGGCTGAACGTCAGCATCATCGTGATCGGCTGGCAGCAGCCCATGCCGATGCCGAACAAAAAGGACACCAGCGCCAGCACCAGCGCGCTCTTGAAGAGCGGCACCAGCATGAGGCTCGCCGCACCCAGGTAAAACGAGTAGGCGAGCAGTTTTTCCTCGCTCCATGTTTTCAAGAGCCGCGGCATGATGAGGCGCACGACGAACGCCGCCGCGGAAAACGTCGCGAGCACGATGCCGATGGCCGACGCCGACAGATCGATCGAATATGCGTAAATCGGCAGATAGAACTGGAACATGTCGATGCCGGTCACAACGAGGCTGCTGGTGGCAAGCACGCGCCACACGCCGGGGCGCACAAGCGCTTCGCGGATGCTGCCGGAGCGAGCGGATGCCGGCCTGACGGGAGGAACCGCAATCTTGCGGGTGACGAGCAGGCCGACCGGCACGAGCGACACCGCGACTACGTACAGGCACGCGTAGCCGTAGCCGGAGTGATCGATCGAAAAGCCGACCATCAGCGGGCCGACGAAACTCGCCACCGCGAGCGCGAGACTGAAGTTGCTGAAATTGCGCGCCCGCCTGTCCGGTTCGCTCAGGAGGCCGACCAGGTTCTGCAACGCGACGTTGATAAACGTGAACGAAAAGCCGTTCATCGCCGCCGCGACGAACAACGCGGGCATCCCCGGCGCAAAATAAGGCACCAGCATGCCGCACGCACCGCCGGTAGCGCCGATGATCAGCGGCCAGCGCGAACCGAAACGGTCGGCAAAGCGCCCCGCCAGCAACGACAGCAGCATGGGGAATACCGAAAACGTCGCCGCGAGCACGCCCACGGCGAGCGGTTGCGCGCCGAGGTTGAGCGCATAAAGCGCGAGCAGCACGCGGCCCGCGCGCACCCCCGTCATGCTGAACAGCGTCAGCGCGAGAACGTATTGAATCGACATCGCGCGCGGTCAGCCCGAGCGCGCGGCGGCGCAGCCGTGCATCATCGCGACGATGGCGCGGAACCGCGCGGGGGCCCGAAAGCCGCCCTGCCGGGCGTCACTTCTTTGCGGCTTCCATCTCGGCGAACGCTTCGCGCGCGAGGCGGAAGCCGTCGATGCCCGCCGGCACGCCCGCATACGCCGAAACCTGCAGCAGCACTTCCTTGATTTCCTCCTTGGTCACGCCGTTGGTGAACGACGAGCGGATATGCAGCTTCAATTCATGCGGACGGTTCATGATCGTCAGCATGGCGATATTTAAGAGGCTGCGCGTCTTGCGCGGCAGTCCCGGACGCGTCCAGATCGCGCCCCACGCCGATTCGGTCGCAAGCTCCTGCATCGCGAGCGCGAATTCGTCGGCGCCCTTGATGGATTTCTCGACGTACTCCGCGCCCAGCACTTCCTTGCGCACGACCAGACCTTTTTGGAACAGTTCCGATTGCATGATTGGCTCCCCTGAGAGTTGACTGAGAAAACGCGAAACACTGGCCAGCGCCGGTGATTTTCCCTATAGTAGCACCTCCCGATTATTCCCAATCCCGGCACCCAACCATGGAATTAAATCTCAAAGGGCGCACCGCGCTCATCACCGGCGGCTCGCGCGGCATCGGCTACGGTGTGGCCGAAGCGCTCGCCGCCGAAGGCTGCAATCTGCATCTCGCTTCGCGCAGCGCCGAGAGCCTCGCGGCCGCGCGCAAGCGGCTCACCGACAAGCACGGCGTGCGAGTCACCGTGCACGCGCTCGATCTGTCGACCCGGGACAACGCGATCTCGCTCGTCAAAGCGTGCGGCCCGCTCGACATCCTGATCAACAACGCGGGCGCGATTCCGCAGGGCACGGTCACCGGACTCGACGACAAAGCGTGGCGCGAAGCGTGGGACCTCAAGGTGTTCGGCTTCATTAACCTCACGCGCGAAGTCTATCGCGACATGTGCGCGAAAAAGCGCGGCGTCATCGTCAACGTCGTCGGTGTTGCCGGCGAGCGGCCGGCCGCCAACTACAACGCCGGCAGCATGGGTAACGCGGCGCTGATGGCGATGTCGCGCGCGCTCGGCGCGGACAGCCCCGACCATGGCGTGCGCGTGATCGCGCTCAATCCGGGCGCGATCGAAACCGACCGCCAGGTCGTGCGCTGGAAGGCGCGCGCGAAGAAAGAGCTCGGTGACGAGAACCGCTGGCGTGAACTGACAACCGGATTTCCGTTCGGCCGGCTGGGAACGGTGGCGGAAATTGCCGACACCATCGCCTTTCTGTGCTCGGACCGCTCGTCCTACACCACCGGCGCGGTGATCACCATCGACGGCGGCGCGAGCTGGCGGAAATAACCAAGAAGCTCTGCTTAAGTCCGTTCGTGCTGATGTATAGAAGCACCAGCATCGCGCTTACCGGGTAAAACCGTTCATCCTCCTATACATCAGGACGAACGATTGAGGGCTTAATCCGCGCTTCCGTAAGTCAACCACACGCGGCGCCGGCGCGGTCACGCCCCGCGCTCAATCAGGTATTTCCGACATAGCGGCGCAGCACGAGGCGCAGCGGATCGCGGAAATGCGGGCGCATCTTCTCGGTCCAGGGCGTGCCGGCGGCTTGCTTCCACGCGGGCGACGCCTGCAGTTCGGGTGC
This sequence comes from Betaproteobacteria bacterium, assembly GCA_031399805.1. Lineage (GTDB taxonomy): Bacteria > Pseudomonadota > Gammaproteobacteria > Burkholderiales > SG8-41 > PALSA-1004. The sequence continues at coordinate 4,892 of JANNPG010000303.1, forward strand.
GTCCAAATGGTAAAGCGAAATGTACCGATGCGTGCCGCCGTTGGTCTTGAAGCGCCGCGCGCACAAACAACCCGGGACCGCCGCCAACGCGGGCAGGTGTTCTTCGTTGTACCAGGCGTTGTACTCGGCGTCCGCTTCCGGCGCGACATTCATCGCGAACATCAGCATGCCGCCGGCGTCAGCGGGTGCCGCGAGCCGCCCGGGCACGGTCTGTGCGGCTTCGAGGCGGCAGATGCGCTGAATTTTGCCAATGACCCGCTTCGACCACGGCGACAGATTCGCGCCGGCGATCGCCCGATACGCCGGGCTCGCCAGCACGTCGGGGCTGTCGAGATCGTAGGTCGCAATCGAGATTTTCGGGTCGTCGGCGCCCACCCAGCGCTGCGCGTTGATGAAACCCTTGACGCGCAAGCGCTCGGGCACGTGCTCGGTGTCGTACCAAGCGTTGAATTCATCCGCCGCGACCGGCGCGTAGTTCATGCCGGCGACCAGCAGTCCGTACGCTTTCGTCACTTCGTTCTCCTGACTTACGTTCGTCTAAATCAAAAACAAATTGCAGCCGCCGATAAACGCCGATGAACGCCGATAAAATCAAAAGGGCTAATCGCATTTCCGATTCTTGCGTGGGGTTTAGTCGACCTTTACGCCGGCAGCCTTCACGACCGGCGCCCATTTCGCGATTTCGGCGCGGATCTTGTCGCCGAATTTGTCCGGCGCCCCGCCGACCGGCTCGAAGCCGTTGTCGATCATGCGCTGGCGCATGTCGGGCGCGGCGATAATTTTATTCAGATCGCCGTTGAGCCGCCTGACGATGTCGGGCGGCGTCCCCGCCGGTGCGAGTATGCCGTTCCACGAGGTCACTTCGTAACCCGCCACACCAGCTTCCGCGACCGTCGGCAGTTCCGGGAGCGCTAACGCGCGTTTCGCGCTGGTGACGGCGATCGCGCGCACCTTGCCCGCCTTGATCTGCTGCACGACGGTCGCGGGCTCGCCGAATATCATGCTGATCTCGCCCGACAAGAGCGCGATGGCCGCCGGG
>JANNPG010000308.1:0-4284 GCA_031399805.1 Betaproteobacteria bacterium
AGACCGGCTTCGGCGTTTTCATCCCGCCGGGCTTTCCGCCACGCCAGCTTATCCCCGGCGTGTTGCACAGCTTTTCAAGAAAACGATCGGCGGTCGCGGGCACAATACGCGCGACTTCGCGGTTGTGGTTCTTGACGATGATCGTGTCCCCAGCCTCGACGCGTTGCAGATACTCGCTGAGGTGGGCCTTGAGTTCGCGAATGTTGGTATCCATATGTGGTTACGTTTTAAAAAATGTGACTACATTATGATCGGTTTGGGGTTCTCCGTCAAATGCAGGAGCCGCCTGAAGCCGTCCTCAACTCGGAAGAGGCGACGTAATGCGGACGTCAAAAAACTACGGCCGGCGGGCGAGCTTCAGCCTGGCAGCGGGTCTTGCCGGGGTATCGGCCCGGCGCCCAGGCGCGGCGCGGTTCTTCGGCTGCCGGCGGTCCGGGCGCTGTAACGTTTTCCCGGTTCCCGCGGGCTGAAACGAAGGGATCAGGTGTTTCTTGCCGTTGCCGATGAGATCGGCGCGGCCCATGCGTTGCAGGGCCTCGCGCAACAGCGGCCAGTTCTCCGCATCGTGATAGCGCAGGAAGGCCTTGTGCAGGCGGCGCTGGCGCCCGCCGCGCACGACGCTCACCTCTTCCGACGTGGCCGACACCTTGTGCAGCGGATTCTTGCCGGTGTGGTACATGGTCGTCGCCAGCGCCAGCGGCGTCGGCAGGAAGGTCTGCACCTGGTCGAGGCGAAAATCGTTGTGCTTGAGCCACAGCGCCAGCGCGAGCATGTCTTCGTCGCTGGTTCCGGGATGCGCGGCGATGAAGTAGGGGATCAGGTACTGTTCCTTGCCTGCTTCGCGCGAGTACTGGTCAAACAATGCCTTGAACTTATCGTAGCTCGCCACACCGGGCTTCATCATCTTGGAGAGCGGACCTTCCTCGATGTGCTCGGGCGCGATTTTCAAATAGCCGCCGACGTGGTGGGTGGCGAGTTCTTTCACGTACTCGGGCGAGCGCACGGCAAGATCGTAGCGCAGACCCGACGCGACGAATACCTTCTTGATGCCGGGCAATGCGCGCGCCTTGCGATACAGGTTGATGAGCGGCGTGTGATCGGTGCCGAGATTTTCGCAGACGTCGGGAAAGACGCACGAGAGGCGGCGGCACGCAGATTCGATTTTGGGATCTTTGCACGCCATGCGGTACATATTCGCGGTCGGCCCGCCGACATCCGAAATGACGCCGGTGAAGCCGGGCGTCTTGTCGCGGATTTCCTCGATTTCGTGCAGGACCGACTCTTCCGAGCGGCTCTGGATGATCCGGCCCTCGTGTTCGGTGATCGAGCAGAATGTGCAGCCGCCGAAACAGCCGCGCATGATATTGACCGAGTAGCGGATCATTTCCCACGCGGGAATTTTGGCGTCGCCATACGCGGGATGCGGCGCGCGCGCGTAGGGCAGTCCGTAAACGTGGTCCATTTCAGGCGTGGTTAGCGGGATCGGCGGGGGATTCAACCACACGTCGCGGTCGCCGTGCGCCTGCACGAGCGCGCGCGCATTGCCGGGATTCGATTCGAGGTGGAAGGTGCGCGAGGCGTGGGCGTAGAGCACCGGGTCGCTGGTCACCTGCTCGTAGGACGGCAAACGAATCACGGTGCGCGCGCGCTCTTCCTGGCGCGCCGCCAAATGCTCGGCACGGCTTTGGATGCGGATCGGATGCACGTTGGCGGGCAAAGTCGGGGCAGCAGGTGCCGCCGCCGGATTTTTCGTTTTCACCGCGTAAGGGTCGGGATGCGGATGGATCGCACCCGGCGTATCGACGGTGGTGGAGTCCGCTTCGGTCCAGCCTGCGGGACGCCAGCCGTGCGGCGCCATGAACGCGCTGCCGCGCAGATCGCGGATGTTGGCGATCGGTTCGCCCTTGGCGAGCCGGTGCGTGAGCTCAACGATGGCGCGCTCGGCATTGCCGAAGAGCAGCAGGTCGGCTTTCGAATCGGGCAGGATCGAGCGGCGCACCTTGTCCGACCAGTAATCGTAATGCGCGATGCGGCGCAGGCTTGCTTCGATGCTGCCGATGACCAGTGCGGCGTCGGGATAGGCTTCGCGGCAGCGTTGCGCATAGACGATCACCGCGCGGTCGGGACGTTTGTTGGGCGCCGAGTCGGGCGTATATGAATCGTCGGAGCGGATCTTGCGGTCGGCCGTGTAGCGGTTGACCATCGAATCCATGTTGCCGGCAGTTACGCCGAAATAGAGGTTGGGCTTGCCGAGTCGCGCGAAATCATCGGCTGACTGCCAGTCGGGCTGGCTGATGATGCCGACGCGGAACCACTGCGCTTCCAGGAGTCGCCCGACCAATGCCATGCCAAAACTCGGGTGATCGATATAGGCATCACCGGTAACCAGAATCACGTCGCAGGTATCCCAGCCGAGCGCATCCATCCCGGCGCGCGACATCGGCAGAAAAGGTGCAATGCCGAAGCGCTGCGCCCAGTGCTTGCGGTACGAAGTAAGCTGTCTGGGTGTGACTGCGTTCATACGTTCATTTAGAGCGCCTAACATGATGAAACGCACACGTGTTTCATCATGTTAGGCGCTCATAGTTGTACTGCGTTTTGCCGCTGCCACCATTGTTTCAACCAGCCGGTATTGCCGCCGATTTCGACAATTTCGCGCAACATGTCTGGCAGCGGCGGAAACTCGCGCGTGGTGCCGCGGGAATGATTTACGAAGAAGCCGTTCTGGAAATCGACTTCAAGTTCATCCCCAGTGTCGCACAAATCGGTCGCTCCCGTGCAATCAGTCAAAACCCGCACGCCGGCACCGACCACCGCACGGTAGGCGAGAAATGGCATCGACTCGCAGACCAGGCCCAGGCCCAGCGCCTGCATCGCGAAGTAGCCGTTAGCCTTCGGCCCCATGCCGAAATTGCGTCCGGTGACGATGATGTCGCCGGGCTTTGCGCGCGTGTGAAAGCCAGGATAGGTTTCCGCGAAAAGATGCGGAATAAGTTTTAGCGGATCCATCCCGCGCGCGGGACCGCGAAATTGGCGTCGCAAAGGGACTCACGGCCAGCGGTAAATAATGCCGGCGGGACGCAATGCCACAGGGAGCGATTCAGCGCCGGCGAGCGTATTGCAAGGTGCCGCGGCGGCGCCGTAGGGTGACTTCCACGCTTGTTTCTGCGGCTTCATTCCTTGGTGCGCAGCGCCGTTTTCAGACGGAGATTAAGTATAAAACACTTTATAGACAACGACATATAAATAAAAATAGAATTTCCAATCCGCTTATGGACTTTGGGCTGTTATCCAGATTTGACGATAAATTGTATTGCCAACATATTGTTTTTGAGTGACTATCTGTATGCAGCCATATCGTTGTCGCGACACAGGGTACTCTGCGGCAGGGAGGAAACCATGGCGAGAATCGTTGTGTTCAACCAGAAAGGCGGGGTCGGCAAGACCACCACCACGCTGAATCTAGCCGCGTTGCTCGCGCGGAGCGGTCGTACACCGCTCGTTATCGATCTGGATCCGCAGGCGCATCTATCCGCGATCAGCGGTGCGGTGGCTAGCGACGGTCGCGACAGCTTGTACGGCTTTTACCAGGACGCGACACAACTCGCGCAGCTGATCCGCGACAGCAATTCGGGTTGGCCCATCATCCCGTCGCATCTTGACCTGTCGAAAGTCGACACCCAGTTTGGCAAAGGGCCGCAGGCGTTACACAAGCTGCATGCCGGCATCGTCAAGGAAAACCTCAATACGGAGCGGCCGATCCTGATGGACGCATGTCCGATGCTGGGCGTGCTGTCGTTGAACGGCATCTTCGCGTGCGACCGCGTGCTGATTCCGATTTCCGCCGACTACCTGGCGATCAACGGCGCCCTGCAGGTCGACCGGACCTTGCGCGCGCTGGAACGCGTACTGAAGCAGCCGCCGATGAAACGATTCGTGATTACGCGCTTCGACACGCGGCGCAAGATGTCATGGGACATCGACCGCAAACTGCGCGAGCGTTTCGGCGCTGAAATGTGCGAGACGCGCATTTCGGAAAACGTGAGCCTCGCCGAAAGCCCGGCGCGGAATTGCGATGTGTTCAAGCACGCGCCGGAGAGCCGCGGCGCGCGCGACTATACGGAACTGCTCGCGGAACTGGAAGCGGCGGGCTTTCTGGTTTAGCGACGCGCTAATTACGCACTCGACCGTTCGCCCTGAGGTATCGAAGGGTGAACGCTCTCGCGGCAAGACTGAGCGGAGACTTCCGCGAGGATCTGTATTACCGCCTGAAGGTGATCGAGC
>JANNPG010000313.1:0-10507 GCA_031399805.1 Betaproteobacteria bacterium
TGGTGTTGATCACGCTGGCGAGCTGCGTGATGATCGCGTGCTACCTGTGGGCAAATGGCGTATACCCGGACTTCATGACGGCGCTGCGCTACGCGAGCTTCAATACGGTCTCGATCGCAACAACCACCGGTTACTCCAACACCGATTACAACCTGTGGCCGATTTTTGCCCCGCTGTGGATGCTTTTTCTGTGCTGCTTTGTGTGCAGTTCGGGCTCGACCGGCGGCGGCATCAAGATGATCCGCGCGCTGCTGCTGGTGCGCCAGGGCCTGCGCGAACTGGTGAAACTCATCCACCCCAGCGCGCAACTGCCGGTCAAACTGGGCGGCGCGGTGGTGCCCAACCAGATTGTGTACGCGGTGCTTGCGTTCATGTCGGTGTACGGCGCCTGCGTGATCACGATGACGTTTCTGTTGGTGGCGACCGGGCTGGATCCGGTCAGCGCGTTCTCGGCGGTGTTCGCCAGCATCAACAACAACGGCCCCGGACTGAACCAGGTCGGCCCGGCGACGACCTACGCGGTGCTGACGGATTTTCAGACCTGGGTGTGCACGATCGCGATGCTGCTCGGGCGGCTCGAACTCTTCGCGCTGCTGATCATCTTCACGCCGGCATTTTGGCGTCGTTAAATCTCGCTCAGCCGCTTTTCGCCCGCGCGTAAAGTTCGAGCGTGACGCCGCGCGCAACGGCGTGATCGACGACCGGCGCGGGATAGTCGCGCCCTATCGCCACCCCCGCCTTCGCCTGCCAGTCGGCGCTCATCAACCACGGGGCGTGGATGAACTTGTTGTCGCAGCCTTTCAATTCGGGCACGTATTTGCGGATGAATTTGCCCTGCGCGTCAAATTTCTGCGATTGAGTGACGGGGTTGAAGATGCGGAAATACGGCTGCGCGTCGCAGCCGGTCGACGCCGCCCACTGCCAACCGCCGTTATTGGCGGCAAGATCGAAGTCGTTCAACTGGTCGGCAAAATATTTCTCGCCCCACCGCCAGTCGACGTGCAAATCCTTCACCAGGAACGACGCGGCCACCATGCGCAAGCGGTTGTGCATGTAGCCTGTTTGGTTCAACTGGCGCATCGCCGCATCAACAAGCGGGTAGCCCGTGCGCGCTTCGCACCAGGCTTTAAACAGCCGTTCGTCGTTGACGAACCGCAGCGCGGCGTATTCGGGGCGGAACGCCTGCGTCGCCACGTGCGGATGGTGGTACAGGATCATGAAGTAGAAATCGCGCCAGATGAGTTCGGAGAGCCAGACCGCGGCGCCGCGGTTCGCGGCCTGCCACGCCTCGCGCGCCAGCGCGCGTATCGAGATGGTGCCGAAACGCAAATGCACCGACAGGTGCGACGGCCCTTTCAGCGCCGGAAAGTCCCGCCGCTCGTGATACTTTGCCATGCGTTTCTTGAACCCGGCGAAGAGCTTCTTCGCACCCGACATTCCGGGCGGCATGCCGAGATCGAGCAGATTCGTCTGCCGGAACCCGATGTCGGCCAGCGCGGGCATGGCGGCGTCAGCGGGTGCCAGCCGGCCGAAGTATTTTTCGACTGGATATGCCTGCATGAAAAAACCGTCGAGGCGCTTGAGCCACGCGTTCTTGTACGGCGTAAACACGCTGAACGGCCGGCCGTCCTGGGTCAGAACCTCGTCTTTCTCGAATATCACCTGGTCTTTGGCGGTGATGAAGCGCACCCCTGCGCGCGCGAGCGCCGCGCCCACCGTGTTGTCGCGGGCGACCGCCGCCGGCTCGTAATCGTGATTGACGAATACGGCGGCGGCCTTGAGCCGCGCCGCGAGTGCAGGGATTTCCTCGCTCGCATGGCCGTATACCACGGCAAGCGCGCCGCCGTGCCGGGCGAGTTCCTGCTGCAATTCGCGCACGCTGTGCCAGATAAACTCGACCCGCCGATCGTCCCGGCGCGGCAGGCGGTCGAGGATTTCGCGATCGAACACGAACGCGCAGTAAACGCGCCGGCTGCGGGTCAGGGCGGCATGGAGCGCGGCATGATCGAAACAGCGCAGGTCGCGCCGGAACCACACCAGGGAGATGTCGTAAATCAATTATGCTTTCCGCGTTTCGCCCAGACCCCGGCCCGGCAGGCGCTGGCCGGATGAAACGATTGTGAACGGGCGGCCGCGCGTTTACAATAGCGCCGGTCTGATTGTCCACCACGAGGCAGGCGGAACAAGACATTTCATACAATGCAATCGGTGAACCTCACGCACCACTTCCTGATCGCCATGCCCAACATGGCGGATCCGCATTTTTCCAGGACCCTGACCTACATTTGCGAGCATAACGAGCAGGGCGCGCTGGGCCTGGTGATCAACCGCCCGATCGACATGACGCTGGCAGCACTCCTTGACCAGGTCAGCATTCCCGTCTCGTCCAGTCTTTGCGAGTCGATCCCGGTGCATTTCGGCGGACCGGTGCAAACCGACCGCGGCTTTGTGCTGCACGGTCCGCTCGGCAACTGGCAGTCCACGCTTTCGATCAGCTCCGAGATCGGACTCACCACGTCCAAAGACATCCTGCAGGCGGTCGCGCGCGGCGAGGGGCCGCGCCACATGCTCGTTACGCTGGGATACGCCGGCTGGGCGCCGGGCCAGCTCGAGCAGGAGCTCGCGCAAAACGCGTGGCTGACGGTCGCCGCGCGCGACGATGTCATGTTCGACCTGCCGCCCGCGCAACGTCTCGCGGCGGCGATGCAGATGCTGGGCGTGGATTACGCGACTTTGTCGGAGGACGCCGGACATGCATAACAACGTGAGGGGTGAGTGGTGAGGAGCAAAACCCCGGTTCAAGCGACCGGGATCGGCATCCCTCTATTCCAGTTCACAATTCCGCCGGACGACGAATCGCGAACGCAAATGCGCAGCACCGACCCGCCTCACGCCTCACGCCTCGCGCCTCACGGCGCAAGCACCACCGTGCTTGCGTTTGACTTCGGTGAAGAGCGCGTCGGTGCGGCTGTCGGTGATACCACCGTCGGCATCGCGCATCCGCTGACGACCATCACCGCCGCGGACAAAAAAAACCGCTACGCGGGAATCGCCGTTCTTGTGCAGGAATGGCAGCCGGCGCTGCTGGTGGTCGGGTTGCCCGCCCACCTCGACGGCGTGGAGCATGAAATGTCGCGTCTCGCCCGCAAGTTCGCGCGCGAGCTCGGCGGACGCTTCAATCTGCCGGTCGAACTCGTCGACGAGCGATTGACGTCCGCCGCAGCCGATATGAGCCTGGCCGAGGCCGGCGTCGCCAGCCGCAAACGCAAACCGGTCATCGATCAGGTCGCGGCACAACATATTCTGCAGGCCTGGCTCGACGAGCAGGCGCGGCTCGCGCAACTGTCGGAAACCACGCAATGACCGCCCGCGCGCTGCCCGACGCCGAACAGCTGCTCGCCGCGCTCATCGCGCAAATGCGCCCCCACGTATCGGTCGAGACGGGCCTCATCGGCATCGTCACCGGTGGCGCGTGGCTGGCGGAGCGTTTGCACGACGCGCTCAAACTCAAGGTGCCATGCGGCACGCTGGACGTGTCGTTTTACCGCGATGACTTCCAGCACAAAGGGCTCAAACGCGAAGTCGCACCGTCGGACATTCCGTTCGACGTCGAAGGTCGCGAGCTCATACTGGTCGACGACGTGCTGTATACGGGGCGCACTATACGCGCCGCAATGAACGAACTTTTTGATTACGGCCGGCCGGCGAGCATCCGGCTCGCCTCGCTCGTCGACCGCGGCGGCCGCGAGTTGCCGATCGCGGCGCAATTTGTCGGCGCGACCATCGAATTACCGGCGCGCCAAAGCGTGGAGTTGAAGCGCGATGCGCAGGGCCGCTTGAGCCTGGCACTGGGCACAGACTGACGCTAAGGATCGCGGCGCACCATGTTCCTCAACAATAACCCCCAGCTCAACAAAAACGGCGAGCTGCATCACTTGCTGACGATCGAGGGACTGCCGGGTGAGATCCTGCGCCAGATACTCGACACCGCGCAGTCGTTCGTCGGCGTCACCCAGCGTGAAGTGAAGAAAGTGCCGCTCTTGCGCGGCAAGGCCATCTTCAACCTTTTTTTCGAGCCATCGACGCGCACGCGCACCACCTTCGAAATCGCCGCCAAGCGGCTGTCGGCCGATGTAATCAATCTGGCCATCAACGTGTCGTCGCAATCCAAGGGCGAATCCGTGCTCGATACCGTCGCGAATCTCGCGGCCATGCAGGCCGACATGTTCATCGTGCGCCACGGCCAGAGCGGCGCGCCGCACCTGATCGCGCGCCACGTCAGCGAAGATATTCACGTCATCAATGCGGGCGACGGCCGCCACGCGCACCCGACGCAGGGCCTCCTGGACATGTTCACCATCCGCCACTACAAGCGGGACTTTACCCAACTGCGCGTGGCGATCGTCGGCGACATCCTGCACTCGCGCGTGGCGCGCTCGCAGATACACGCGTTGACGACGCTGGGCGTGCCCGAGCTGCGCGTGATCGGGCCCAAGACTCTGCTGCCCTCCAACGTCGACAATTTGGGCGTGCACGTTTATCACGACATGGCGAAAGGCCTGAAGGACGTCGACGTCGTGATGATGTTGCGGCTGCAAAACGAACGCATGCAGGGTTCGTTCCTGCCGTCGCCGCAGGAATTCTTCAAGTTCTACGGCCTGACCGCGGAAAAACTGGCACTCGCCAAACCGGATGCGATCGTGCTGCATCCGGGACCGATGAACCGCGGCGTGGAGATCGATTCGGATGTCGCCGACGGCAGCCAGTCGGTGATCCTGCCGCAGGTGACGTTCGGCATTGCGATCCGCATGGCCGTCATGGGCATACTGGCGGGAAACTGAATGAAACAGTGATGAGTGATGGGTTATGCGCGATGGGTTATGGGTGATGAGTAAACGTCGAACGAGAAAGATGCGCTTCCCGGGCGCCTCCCATTACCCATTACCCATTGCCCATTACCAGACATTATGAAGATACATATCAAGAACGGCCGCCTGATCGACCCGGCAAGCGGCACTGACGCGAAGCAGGATGTGTTCATCGCCGCCGGCAGGATAGTGGCCATCGGAGCCGCACCCGCCGGCTTTACCGCCAACCGCACCATCGACGCGAAGGGGCTCGTCGTATGTCCGGGATTGGTCGATCTTGCGGTACGGCTGCGCGAGCCCGGCTTCGAATACATGGCGACGCTCGAATCGGAAATGCAGGCGGCGGCGGCCGGCGGCGTGACGAGCCTCGCTTGTCCGCCAGACACCGATCCGCCGCTCGACGAGCCGGGACTGGTTGAAATGCTCAAGTTCCGCGCGCGCAATCTGAATCAGGCGCACGTCTACCCGGTCGGCGCGCTGACGCTCGGATTGAAGGGCACGCATTTGACCGAAATGGCCGAGCTGACCGATGCCGGTTGCGTCGCGTTCTCGCACGCGGACGCGCCGCTCACCGACACCCAACTCCTGCTGCGCGCATTGCAATATGCGGCGACTTTCGATTTTCCGGTCTGGTTGCGGCCACAGGATGCGGGGCTCGCGCGCGGCGGCGTTGCGCATGACGGCCAGGTCGCAACGCGACTCGGACTCGCCGCGATCCCGGTATGCGCGGAGACCGTTGCTCTCTCGACGATCCTGCTGCTGGCGCGCGAAACCGGCGCGCGCATCCATCTGTGCAGAATGTCGAGCGCCGAGGGCGTCGACATGGTGCGCCAGGCCAAGCAACTGGGGCTCAAGGTGAGCTGCGACATCGCCATTCATCACGCGCACCTGTCGGAAATGGACATCGGTTATTTCGACCCGAATTGCCATCTGACGCCGCCCTTGCGCAGCCAGCGCGACCGCGATGCGTTGCGCGCGGCACTCGGCGACGGCACGGTCGATGCGTTATGTTCCGATCACACGCCGGTCGACGAAGACGCCAAACAGCTGCCCTTCGGCGAGGCCGAGACTGGCGCCACCGGCGTCGAGCTGCTGCTGCCGCTCACGTTAAAGTGGATCGAGGAATCCGGGCTGCCGCTCGCCAAAGGGCTTACTCGCATTACATCCGATCCGGCGCGCGTGCTCGGCATCGACGCCGGCAAACTGACGCAGGGCGCTGGTGCCGACCTGTGCGTATTCGATCCTGCACGCTACTGGAAAGTCGAACCCGCGGCGTTGAAGAGCCAGGGCAAGAACACGCCTTACACCGGCGTTGAAATCAAAGGCAAAGTACGCTACACGCTGGTCGAAGGCCAGATCGTATACGAATCGGCTTAAGCCGGCCGCCCGAACCTTCGGGTGATTCCGGCGTCCAACCGGACACCGTAAACTCTTAAATCCTGAATCCCGAATTCTGTCTTATGAATCCCCTACTTGACTTCTCCGGACTGCCGCGTTTCGAAGCGTTCAAGCCCGACTACGTAACGCCTGCAATCGACGAGTTGCTCGCCGACAACCGCGCCGCACTCGAAGAGCTTGCGGCGCCCGGAGCCGCGCCGAGCTGGGAGAATTTCGTCGCGCCGCTGCAGGACGCGACCGAGAAACTCAGCCGTGCGTGGGGACAGGTCGGTCATCTGAACGCGGTGATGAACAGCCCCGAGTTGCGCGAGGTATACAACGCCAACCTGCCGAAAGTGACCCAGTTTTACACCGAGCTCGGCCAGAACCAGCGACTCTTTGATAAGTTCAAGCAACTCGGCGCGTCACCGGAGATGGCGCGCTTAAGCCGCGCGCAACGCGCGATCATCGGGCACGAGTTGCGCGACTTCCGGCTCGGCGGCGCCGATCTGCCGGCGGAGAAAAAAGCGCGTTTCATGGAGGTCCGCGAAAAACTGTCCGCGCTGTCTTCGCGCTTCTCCGACAATCTGCTCGATGCAACCAATGCGTTCGCACATTACGTTGAAACCGACGCCGCACTCGGCGGCATCCCCGCGGACGTGCTCCAGGCCGCGCGTGAAGCGGCAGCGGCGGACGGCAAGACGGGCTGGAAATTCACCTTGCACGCGCCATCTTATATGCCGGTCATGCAGTACAGCGACAACTGCGGCCTGCGCGAAATCTTGTATCGCGCACATTCCACGCGCGCCGCCGAATTCGGCAAGCCCGAATGGGACAACACGCAACTGATCACCGAGATCGTCGCGCTCCGGCGCGAACTAGCGCAACTGCTCGGATTTGCCAATTTCGCGGAGTATTCGCTGGAACCCAAGATGGCGGAATCCCCGCAGCAGGTGCTGCAGTTTCTGCGCGATCTCGCGGCCAAGGCCAAGCCGTTTGCCGAACGCGATCTCGCCGAGCTCAAGCAATTCGCGCGCGACGAACTCAAGCTGCCGGAGCTCGAGGCGTGGGACATCGGGTATGTGTCGGAAAAACTGCGCATCGCGCGTTATGCTTTTTCCGATCAGGAGGTAAAACAGTATTTTCCGGAAACCACCGTGCTGCCGGGCATGTTCCGGCTGGTCGAAACGCTGTACGGCCTAACGATATCGCCCGACACCGCTCCGAAGTGGCATCCCGACGTGCGTTTTTTCTGCATCCGTGACAGCGACGGCAAGCGGGTCGGCCAGTTTTACCTTGATCTTTACGCGCGGCCGTCCAAGCGCGGCGGCGCATGGATGGACGACGCAATCACGCGCCGCCGCACTGCCGGCGGGATCCAGACTCCGGTGGCCTATCTGAACTGCAATTTTGCGGCGCCGGTCGGCGAGGTTAATGGCAGGAAGCGGCCGGCGCTGTTCACGCACGACGAGGTGATTACGCTGTTCCATGAATTCGGCCATGGCTTGCATCATCTGCTGACGCGCGTCGAGGAACTCGGCGTATCGGGGATAAACGGCGTCGAGTGGGATGCCGTAGAATTGCCGAGTCAGTTCATGGAGAATTTTTGCTGGGAGTGGGACGTGCTCGATCCCATGACGCGGCACGTCGAAACCGGGGCCGCGCTGCCCAGAGACCTGTTCGACAAGATGCTGGCGGCGAAAAATTTTCAAAGCGGCATGCAGACAGTGCGGCAAATTGAATTCGCGCTGTTTGATCTGCACCTGCACCATGATTTCGATGCCCGCGCGCGTAGCGTTGCGGACCTGCTGGACGAAGTGCGGCGACAGGTCGCCGTCATCATCCCGCCGCCGTTCAATCGCTTCGCTCACAGCTTCTCGCATATTTTCGCTGGTGGTTATGCGTCCGGCTATTACAGTTACAAATGGGCGGAAGTGTTGTCGGCCGATGTTTACAGCCTGTTCGAAGAATGCGGCGTGCTCGACGTCGGGACAGGACAGCGTTTCCGCGACGAGATACTCGCGGTCGGCGGCAGCCGCCCCGCGCTCGAGTCGTTCGTCGCATTCCGCGGCCGCGCGCCCAGCATCGACGCGCTGTTAAGGCATAACGGCATGAGCGACCGAGCAGGGGCCTCAGCGCTTTAGCGCTGGGGATGCGAGCAACGCGAATGCCGTCGGCTGCCGAAACGACGAGTTCAATCTTTCAACCACATTGGCTGAGGCAGCGGAATGGCGACCGCGGCAACGGGTTGATGTGCACCCTACCCGCATGACACGCGTTATGCTATAAAAGTGACGGATTTCAGGAACCGGAGAAATCACATCATGAAAACGTGGATTCTTTTGACACTGATGGGAATTGCAGCGCTGGCCCACGGCGGCGAAATGTACCGCTGGGTCGATGAAAAGGGCGTCGTCAACTACGCGCCATATCCTCCCCCCGCCAACATCAAGAACGTGGAGCAGAAACGGATCGGCGGCAACTCGGTGCAGACCAGCGAAACGCCGTATAGCGTGCAACTGGCGACCAAGAACTTCCCGGTCTCCTTCTATGCCACGCCCGATTGCGGCGAACCGTGCAAGATCGCGCGCGCGCATCTCGACAAGCGCGGCGTACCCTATACCGAAAAGAATCCGGCCAAGCCGGCTTCGCCGGAGGAGTTCGAGAACTTCAAAAAAATGACCGGCGGCGGCATGGAAGTGCCTTTACTGCAGGTCGGCCAGCTCAAACTGGTCAAAGGCTATCTTGCCACCGAATGGGATGCTGCACTCGACCAGGCCGGTTACCCGAGCAGCGCGATTCCGGGCACCAAACCTGCCGCAAAAAAGCCCGCACCGCCGTCGCAACAACCCGCGGCCGCCAAGTAATGCGGGTTGCCACCTGGAACGTCAATTCGCTTAACGTTCGCCTGCCGCAGGTTCTTGCGTGGTTGCAGGCGCAGCAACCGGACGTCCTGTGCCTGCAGGAAACCAAACTCGAGGATGCGAAGTTTCCGGCCGAGGCCATGCAGGCCGCGGGTTACCATGCCGTGTATAGCGGTCAGAAAACCTACAATGGGGTGGCGATACTGAGCAAGCTGCCGGCGGCAGATGTAGAAGCTTCTGTTCCCGAATCGGATGATCCGCAGAAACGCGTGTTGGCGGCGACCGTCAATGGCGTGCGTGTCGTTTGCCTGTACGTCCCGAATGGCCAAAGCATCGATTCGGACAAGTACCGTTACAAGCTCGACTGGCTGAAAAAAACCACTCGGTGGCTGACCCGCGAACTCGCCGCGAACGCCCGGCTCGTCGCGGTCGGCGACTTCAATATTGCGCCCGATGAGCGCGATGTGCACGACCCCAAGGCATGGGAAGGCCAGGTATTGTTCAGCGCGCCCGAGCGCCAGGCGTTTCAGGATCTGCTGGCCATCGGGCTCAAAGACAGTTTTCGGCTCTTCGAGCAGCCGCCCCAGTCGTACACGTGGTGGGATTACCGCATGAACGCGTTCCGGCGCAAGATGGGGCTGCGCATCGATCACATTCTCGTCAGCCGCAGCCTCGCCGAAATCTGCCGGGCATGCGCCATCGATGTCGAGCCGCGCAAAAACGAACGTCCGTCCGATCACGCGCCGGTCACCGCCGACCTCGCAAGTGATTGAGAGCGCGTTTCAAAATTAGGGTAGCGCAGGCGACTCGCCTGCACCTGCCTCAATGCAGGCGAGTCGCCTGCGCTAAGATTGCGTTGCCACGAAGATGGCTTATCTCTCATTTTGAAACGCGATCTAAATGTCCGCGAAAACCTTAACTGCGCGCCCGGCGCGCCGCTTACTCGCCGTCGCCGGACTTGCCGGCATCGAGGCCCAGTTCCTGGATTTTGCGCGTCAGCGTATTACGGCCCAGTCCCAACAAATGCGAGGCTTCGATGCGCCGGCCGCCGGTGTGCGCCAGCGCGCGCGTGATCAATGCTTTCTCGAATTGCGGCCCGAGCACGTCGATCAATCCCGACTCGCCGCGATTCAACGCGTTCGCGACTTCGCGTTCAAGCGCGGTTACCCAGTTGTCGCCCGCGACCGTGCCGGCGTGCAGCCTGAACTCGGAAGGCAGATCATTGACATCGACATTGACGCCGGGCGCCATCACGGTCAACCAGTGGCACAGGTTCTCGATCTGGCGCACGTTGCCCGGAAAATCCTGTGCGCTCAGAAATTTGAACGCCGCATCCGACAGGCGCTTCGCCTCGACGCCGAGTTCACGCGCGCTCTTCGCGAGAAAATGCTTCACGAG
>JANNPG010000347.1:0-2095 GCA_031399805.1 Betaproteobacteria bacterium
GCGGCGCAAACTTGTCGTTGCCGGCATCGCCGCCGATCACTACGCTGCCCGCGGGCGTATCCACGCGATAGGAGGCATGGCCCGCAATGTGGGTTGAGCGGATTGCGCTGACCTTCACATCACCGGACGACCAGACGACCTGCGGCTCGTTCTTCGGCTCGAAGGCCACCACGCGCGTGAGTTCGGCGGGGCCGCCGGCGGGGCGCGACTTGTCCTCGGCTACGCGCTGCGTGATTTCGCCCGAATGGAGATAGGCATCGGCGACGTGCGCAGCGAGTTTCGCGCAACTGATGGTGTGGCCCTCCGGCGACACGGCGTCAGTGCTGCACACCACGTCGAGCTTCGGGCCCTTGGGGTTGTAGTGCCAGCGCAACTGCATGAGGTCGGCAAAGCCGTCGCCGGCGTGGTCGGAATGCATGTGCGTGAAGAACACCGCATTGAGCTGGCCCGGCGTCACGCCGATTTGCGACAGCCGCACGCTGGTCGCGCGCCCGGTGTCGAACTGCAGTTTTACCGCGCCGCAGTTATCGCTGTCGTCGCCATAGCGCACCAGCGTTCCGGGGCCCGCAAGCCCGTTGAAGTTCGGCGGCCCGCCCATGGTGCCCGTCAACGTCACCATGAGACACGGCGCTGCCGCGGCAGTCGATGCCGCAGCCGCGAGCCACATGCCGCACGCAAGCGTCACCATGATCCGGAGTTTTTTCATGTTTATCGCACCTAAGTTAAATTTCAAGTTAAAACATGAACGCGGAATTACACACTGCCGAATGCCCCGCTGGCATTTGCACATGCCTGGGAAATCACCGACTATCGCTTGATCCCCGACAAATCCTCGAACAACAACCCCATGGCCGCATTGTCGAGCTCCGCGCGGCCGGTTGCGCATAGCGCGGCGAGCATCTGCGCGCCGAGCGCGGTGACCGGCATGTAGGAGCCGCACGCCACACCGGCGCCCAGCGCGAGCTTGATGTCCTTTAACATCAGGTTCGAGCGAAACCCCGGCGCGAGCGTGCCGTCAAGCAAACGCTTGCCGTGGTTCTCGAGCACGAAGCTCTTGGCGGTGCCGCCCAACAGCGCGTCGCGCACCTTGTACGGATCGATGTTCATTTTTTTCGCCAACGCAAACGCTTCGGCGACGCCCATCATGGTGGCGGTATTGACGAGCTGATTGCACGATTTGCACAACTGGCCGGCGCCGCTCGCGCCGATGTGCGTGAACGTTTTCCCGATCGCCTTGAATACCGGCATGCAGCGCTCGACGATGGCGGCATCGCCGCCGATCATGCACGAGAGCGTGCCGTCGATGGCACCCTTGGGGCCGCCGCTGATCGGCGAGTCGATCATGTGCGCGCCGTGCTCGGTCACACGCTTCGCAAAATCGACCGTCGCGGTCGCTGAAATCGTGCTGCAGTCGATCACCACCGCATCGCGTTTGATGCCCTGAATCACTCCGTCGTCGCCGAAGATTACCTTCTCCACGTCCGGCGTATCGGGCACGCACAGGAGCACCACCTCCGCCGCGCGCGCAACGCCTGCGGAAGAGCCGCCATCCTGCGCGCCGGCCGCGACCAGTTCGTCGACTTTGCCGCGGCTGCGGTTATGCACCGCGACCTTGAATCCCGCCTTGAGCAGATTTTTCGCCATTGCGGCGCCCATGATACCCAGCCCGATAAAGCCGACCGGCGTGCTCGTTGAAACTGTCATAGGTATTTCCAATCGCAGGTTATTTACGAGTTGACAATTTAGTGCGCTCGCTCACAATACGCAAGCGCGGTTTACCCGCGTAAATTGCAATATTGGCTCATTTCCCATCACCGACACGACTATCCCCATGACAAGGGATCGATTGACGGCGTGAAAGAGTGAAGTGGTGAAGGAGAAAACGCGTAAAAGCTTCCCTCCAACCCGTCACCGCCAACAGGAAGTTCACCCTTTCACCCTTTCACACATTCACAAAGTCGTTGCCTCCCTCATGACCCTCACCGAACTGCGCTACATCGTCGCACTCGCGCGCGAACGTCATTTCGGCCGCGCGGCGGAAAAGTGTTTTGTCAGCCAGCCGACGCTGTCGGTTGCTATCAAAAAGCTCGAAAAC
>JANNPG010000385.1:0-3933 GCA_031399805.1 Betaproteobacteria bacterium
GATGCCCGGAGACTTCTCGCGCGAAAAGAAACTGCAAGGCGTGGTCGACGGCGGCGCCAACGGGATGATGGAAAAGGCGGGCACGAAGGAAGCCGCCGCGCCCGGTCAAAAGGGCGGCGCCGCGCTCATCGATGGCACCAAATCGAATTTTGAGGCGATGCGCGGCGACCCGGGCTCGCGAACCAGTCAGCAAGGTATGATCACCAATTCAACGGGCGGCGCGCCGGCGGCGACGCCTCCGGCTGGCGGACCGGTTCCCATCCCTTACCCCTCGTCTAACACCGAGCCGAAGACCGCTGTGATCCCTGCGCCAAAAGAAACACCGCGAACCGCCAGCGGCGACGACGCAGGCGTGTTGAAAGGCGTCGCGTCCGACAAGTCCATGGGCAACGCCGCTTACACCATGGGAGCGCCATCTGGGGCTATGCCCCCCGTTCCCATCACCCCGAAAAAAGGCGGCGCGTCCACGCCAACGCCCGACGGCGCGGCCGGCACACCGGTTCCCGCCGCCGTGTCTAAACTCGGCGGGAAGAGCCCGACACTCGAACAGACAAAAAAAGAGCGCGGCCGCCAGACGACCCTTCCCAACGAAGACAAGCAGCAGTTTGACCGTATGAAAGCGGACGAACGCGCCGCGGGCGCTACGATGGCGGGGCGGCGCGCCAATCTGATCAATCCCGGCGAGCAAGGCACGACCGGGGGTGCTGCCGTCGGTGGTCCGCCGCCGTCCCATCCCGGCGTGCAGAGCGGACGACCGCAGAACCCTTCGAAGAGCGGCGCGCCGCCCCGATGCCCAGCCGACAATCCCACTTGCTGAGCGCTGGCCTCATCGCCAGTTCTTGCTCCCGCATTCAGCGGAAGTACCCGCGTTAGCGCGCGCGAGCGAATTCAATGAACGCCAATTCCGCAGGACATCCCATGCACCGACCGAGCGCCCCAATCCGGTTAGCCTTGCTCGGGATGCTCACGATCATGCCCCTTTGCGTCTCGGCGCAGATATTTGAATGCATCGACGCCAACGGCAAAAAGGAATTCGCGCAGAAATGTGCGCCGGGGACGGTCAAGCAAAGAGAGGTGGCGAAGGGCGGCGCGAGCAATCCTGCTGGAGGCGCCCCGCCACAAACCTCATACAAGGAGGAGGAATTCGCGTTTCGTCAACGTCAGCTGGAACGCGAGGCCAATGAAACCCGGGCACGCTCGGCGGCGGCCGATGCCGCGAAAAACTGCCACACCGCGCGCGCCCGGCTGGCCGCGATTGAAAATGCCCGCCGCGTAACCAGTGGAAGTGATCCGCAAACGGGGCAACCCCGCTATCTTGACGATAATGAGCGGGCGGCCGCAACGCATAAAGCGCGCGATTCGGTGTCGGCATATTGCAAATAATGATGGGATGGCATCGGCGACGTGGAGCAGGCGCGCACGTTCGACGGAACATGTCGCCCACGCGGCGATGCCGGAGGTTGAGTGAGTCGATTGCCGCGCGAGAAAATTATCGAGCCTCGCCCGCTTGCCTTGATGTGTTGATTGCCCGCCCTAAACGCGAAGCCCCGCGATGAATTCGCAGGGCTTCACAAAGCGCCACTTGGCGTGGTTTGTTGCGTCACGTTGCTGTGACTTATGCCGGCCTGTTGTTGCCGGCGTCAGGGTCTAGCTGTTGGACGTTTCATCTATAGTGCGCCTCCATTCTCGCCCTGATACTGCGCCTGACCTTCTCCGCAACAATAACGGCGGTGTGCTGTGCACCACGTCGCTTGCTCGGGCTTCGACGCCTCGGCACGGGATACCCTCAAACTTGCATCGAGGTGGTCGCCGCCCGTTCGCTTCAGGTACACCCGCAACATGGGGCGCGCACAACAGCGAAACACGACTGCAGCAACCGGATCATCACTGGTTAGTCTGAGAACCTTTCCCGCACCGAATTACCGAAGCGCTTTCAGTAAACACCTTGCGCGGATCGCAGTCAAGCCGGATTGGCGGCGAATCGCACGCGATGCTGACGCTGATCAAAAAAAACCGTCATTAACCGCTAGCAGTTTGTTGAAATTCGACTCGTCACCCCGGCGCAGGCTGGGGTCCAGAAAACGTGAGTCAAGCGAATCAACACCTTACTGGATGCCGACTTTGGTCGGCATGACGAGCTTACGACTACTGTGGCGAAATTCAACAAACTGCTGGATATTCCTGCGCATAAGCTAATTGGCCGATAGCGGGCAGCAGCGCGAACGCGACAAAGATAGTTTTTACGCACATTGCGGGGCGCTATGTCCTAGCGAAAACGCTTTTTCACGCCGCCGTGCTTGTTGCAGGTTTTGTGGTGAGTATAGCTATAGCGGCCGTCGTTGCACTGTGCAACGGCGAGCGCGCGCTTCGTTTTCGCCGCGCTGCTCTTGACGCTTTTCTTTACCTCACGAGCGTCGCGCTTGATTTCTTTCTTCGCCTGAGTACCGTCGTTTTTGAGGTCTTGCGTGATTGAACCGCTCCTGGGTGGCCGTTGCGGATCGCTTGTCTGGTCGGATGAGGCGGGTGCCTGGGCGGCTGCGCTCAACGGGATTGCTGCGAAAAGAATTGCTGCGGCCAGCGTAAGTGTTTTCTTCATGGCGTTCTCCAATAACCTCTTCTCCCTGCTGCCATTATGCGGCGACTGGGCGTGACTGCGCTATGAAGAAAATACGCCCCTTTGAGTCGCGCAGATGGGTGCACATCGCTTGGTCCGTAGTATCAACGTCCGCGCCTGGCCTTGCTGATGATCTCTTCGCGCACATCGGTAATTTCACGTGCGCGCGACGCGCCGGCGCCATTGCAATGCTCCGTTCGCGGACAATCTGCGCTGCGCGGACAAATGACGCGTGCAGGCCCCGCTAACGCGTCCTCGACCCAGGCGATGTTCAGTACCCGGGCCGCGCCGCTGATCGCCTCGACGGCGGCCTTGGGAATTCTTGCTTCGCCATGGTGATGCAGGCATTCATCAGTGATGCTGGCGACGATCTTTTCCGCGTCGGCACTGTGCGAACGCAGTGCCGGCACCAGATCGATGCCGACCGACAGCACATGGGGATTGCCCGCCATGTCGTTGGTGCGCCGCGAGTGACAGCAATAGAGCAGGGAATGCCCGCCGTGGCGCATCACCGAGATCTGCGAGCGGCGATCAGCGCCGCGATGCTCGTCGAGCATGCGAAAAACGGCCCAGTTCGGACAGGGATCGGTGACTTGCGCCATGTTGCCCCAGGGCAGCGGGATCCCGTTGCCGCGATATACCGCGCGCAAGTACCCGGGCGGGTAGGCGTCGAAAAAATGCCAGTAGGGATACGGCGACACTTTCGTCATGCGGCGCATCACCACCGCCGGCGTCAGCTCGATTTTTTCCCCGGCTTCGACCCGATATGACTCGCGCGTAAGAAAGCGCCGGAACGGAATCTTGGGGCACAGCAGCGCGCCGGCAAAGAAGCTGCACTCGAAATCGCGCCACGCGTGCAGCACGTCCTGCGCGTTCATGCCGGCGGCGATTCCCGTGCCGCCTTCAGGACTGCCGCCCATTTCCCCGCCGGTCGCATGCGCGGACTTAAGTCCATCGCCCTCGTGCAGCACCTTGTGACCCAAGTGCGAGGCGAGATCGAACTTGAGACGCGCCAGGTCGGCCTGCAACTCGCGATTCAGGTAAATGGTGCGCGGCGCTTCGTAAAACGAGCGCACCATGCTGCGCAGTTCGCGATCCTTGTCGCGCGCGAGCACCGGCTTGCGGTCGAACCAGCGTATGGCCAGGCCGTGGTGCTTGCAAAGCCGCATCAGGTCGTCGGCACCGAGCGGAAATTTGCGCTCGCCGACGCTTTCCGCTAACCGCTCGAGATCGGGAAAGTCGTTGCGCGACATTTCCTGATGCGAGCGGATCAGCAGATGCGCGAATTGCTGCCCGGTGGTGCCGGTTTGCGCCAGCAG
>JANNPG010000461.1:0-2319 GCA_031399805.1 Betaproteobacteria bacterium
CGAATATGCGGCAACACGACGTTGACGGTCGGCATGCTCATGTGGATCTGGCCGCCGAGCACGTCGATCAGCGCCGGCGCCATGCTCTTGTACGGGACATGCACGATGTCGATTCCCGCCGTAGTCTTGAGCAATTCCATGCCGAGATGGCTCGTGGGCGCACCCGCTCCCGCGGAACCGAAGCTCAACGCGCCGGGTTTCGCCTTGGCGAGCGCAATGAGTTCCTTAAGGTTGCGCACCGGCAGCGACGGATGGGTCACCAGCATGCCCGGCCCCGATGCGACCAGCGTAACGGGAGTGAAATCGCGCACCGCGTCGAACGGCAGTTTGGGGTACAGAGTTACGTTTACCGTGAATGCCGCCGAGATGAGTACGAGCGTATAGCCGTCGGGCGCTGCGCGCGCCGCCAGCTCGCTGCCGACGATGCTGTTGGCGCCGCCGCGGTTGTCGATAACGATTTGCTGCCCCCATGCGTCCACCAGTCGCGGCACGAGCAGACGCGCCATCGAATCAACCGGCCCGCCTGCTGCGTACGGAACGATCAGGCGCACCGGGCGCGACGGGTACGCTTGCGGCTGTTGCGCATTTGAACTGAACGGTGTCGCGAGCACGACCCCGCCAAAGGCGATAAGCAATTTGCAACGATTGTTCATGCTCTCTCTTGGTAGGCTGTTCCCGCGCGATTATTCAGTCACCGCTGCGGAGCGGCAGCGACTTCTTTGGTCCAGCGAATGATTTCGTCCACCGACGCCGCGGGCGCACGCAGATGGTCGGAGTCCGGCCGGTAGAGCCGCGTGCTGGTGTTGGACGGCAGTTGGCTGAAATACGCGGAACCCGACTTGAGCAGGCCAGGATAGTCGCGTGTCGGCGCGAGCCATAATACGGGAGTCTTCGGATTCAACGCACGCGCCGCGCGGTTGAGATTCATCGCACCTTCCATCTCATACCACGTCACGAAAGCAGCGGGGACGGTGTTGATCTGGTACGTTCCCTTACCGCCTTCATAGTCATCCAGCTGCACCGGCTCGTTGCCCTTGCCCTCCGCGACGAGTTGCTGGGCGCGCGAAATCGAGGCGGCGATATATCCGCGATAAACCGGGTTGGCGGAGTCGCCTCCCGGCGCAATGGCTATAACGCCGTCCACCGCCAGCTTGCCCGCGAGATGGATCGTGAATACGCCGCCAAGGCTGTGCCCGGCGATGAATATTTTTTTTGCGCCCTTCGCCCGCAGCCCCGCGACTGCGGCATCGACGTCCGCCTCGGCTTTGCTGACCGGCAAACTGAACATCAGCCGCCCGGACCAGGGCATCTCAAGGTTGGCGACCAGATAACCCTTGCCCTCCAGTGCGCTCGCCAGATCCGAAACGAACATGGCCGGTGAGCCGCCTTTGCCGTGCATGATCACGATGCCGACCGGCTCGCTCTGCGCCATTGCCGCAAGCGGAGCAATGACTGCGAACACGGCCAGCAAAATCCGCGCGAGTATTTGCAGAAACGGGTTCATTGCGACCATCCGTCACGCCGGCCGATGCGCCTTCATGAACGTTCGCACCTGCCGCACCGCCAGCGGAATCCGCTCCTTGGGCTCCTTCCAGGGATAGAAGCTCACTTCGGATTTCGGCGCGAGCATCACGGACTCCATGGCGACGGCGTACGGGTGCCCCGGGACGTCGTCCGGCAAGACCAGTATGGGCGTTTGGCAGGCGCGCACGAAATCGCGCGTCACGGTGAAAACGAAGTCGGGGTTGGTGCGGTACATCGCGGTCAGGAATTTGTCGACCATCGCCATCGTGATGTCGGGCCTGCGGGCGCACAGCGCCGGGCCCCAGCCCTTCAGGTTGTTTTCGTAGAACAGGTCGCGCTTCTCCGGACGGGACCCGCTCGGTTGTGCCAGCACGGCAGCGACGATACGCTTGGGCGCCCGCTTCAACAGGTTCCAGATCATGGGGCCGCCCACGCAGAAGCCCAGCACCATGAACTCCTTGATGCCCAGATGATCCATCAGGCCGAGCTGGTCATCGGAGTACGCGTCCCAGGGCCGGTCGATCTCGAGCGGGCCGGAGGACTGGCCGCCGTTGGCGTTGCGCAGGTCACTCGTGATGCAGCGGTACTCGCCCTTGAACTCCTCCATCGGATTGAACGGCGCATTGCCGGTGAAGTTGGAGATTGTCGAGTTCAACCCCCCGCCGGGGATGAGCAGCAACGGGAAGCCGGAGCCGGTCTCCTGGTAGTGAATACGGACATCGCCTTTCTGGTAGAACGGCATGGCGGTTCCCCCTTTCCCGGTTTGCTGTTGCGCGAACGCGCGCGGCGCAGCAG
>JANNPG010000465.1:0-4321 GCA_031399805.1 Betaproteobacteria bacterium
AGCGCTGGCGAAGATTGTCGAGACGCGCGACTGGCTCGGTTTTCTGGCCGCCGATCCGACGATCCGTTCGACCACGTCGGTTTGCCTGACGGTCGAGGGCGCGGACGAGGCGATGATCAAGAAAATGGCCGCCAGTCTCGACAACCCACTGGCTTAGAATGACTAAGCGGTGTGTCTTGCTTCGCGTTCTGAGCCAAAATCGTGACAGCGCATCGCGCGTTTCATTATGTTAGGCACTCTAAATAAGCTCTGACCATCCGCCTGCCGTTCCGACAGAAAAAGACTCCAGGCCGGTATCCGCGGCGAAGCTGCGGAAGCTTCGCTGTGTAGCACTTGCTATTCGATCTTGATGCCGGCCTTCTGGATCAGTTGACGGTACTTGGCGAGCTCGGCACGCACGAATGCGGCAAAATTCTCAGGCGTGTCGCCGACGCCGTCGCTGCCGAGCTGCCACATGAAGCAGGATTGAGAAAACGCGGCCACCCCCCAGTCCTGGTATTACAAAAAAACCCTTGCCAACGACATCTGGCTTTGAAACAATATACATAAATTCTTTCAAAGCTAAAAAAGCTTTGAAAGCATCACCTCACACATTCCAAGCCTATGGATCCTAAAAATTTCAAAGTTAAGGAAGCTGGACGGGTCGTGCGCACACCGCATGGTTACGCGGCGTTCGTGCCGGCGCCGTTGCCGCCCAAGCTCGATTACGGCCCGGAAATGGTGCGGATGCTCTCGCAGGCCGATGCCGCGCTGTCCGAGCTTTCCGGTCTCGCCCGGCTGCTGCCGAATCCACATCTGCTCATCACCTCATGGGTGCGTCGCGAGGCCGTGCTTTCTTCACGTATTGAAGGCACTCGCACTACATTGTCGGAACTCTTCGTCAATGAGGTCAGCGCGGATCTCACCCCGCGCGAACTCACTGCGGACCTGAAAGAAGTGCGTAACTACGTGACCGCCCTGGAATACGGCGTCACGCGGCTCGCCACGCTTCCGCTCTCGCTGCGTCTGGTGCGCGAATTGCACGAACGGCTGATGCGTGGCGTGCGCGGAGACCGCGCGACGCCGGGCGAATTCCGCCGTTCGCAGAACTGGATCGGGCCGCAAGGTAGCACGCCCGCCACGGCGGCGTATGTGCCCCCGCCGGTTATGGAGATGCACGCCTGCCTCAGCGATTGGGAGAAGTTTTTGCACCAGCGCGATATGCCGCCGCTCATTCAGTGCGCGCTCATGCATGAGCAATTCGAAGCGATCCATCCATTCCTTGACGGCAATGGGCGCGTCGGCCGGCTGCTGATCACTCTCTTTTTGATGGAGCGCGAGCGCCTGTCCCAGCCGTTGCTGTATCTTTCCGACTATATCGAAGCGCACCGCCGCGATTACTATGAGCTCTTGCTGCGCGTGCGCACGCATGGGGATTGGTCATCATGGCTGCGGTTTTTCATCACCGGAGTGTGCGAAACCGCCACCGATGCGGCGCGGCGCTCAGCCACGCTGCTTGAGTTGCGGGAAAAATATCGCATTGAGATGAGCAAGTCGCCGCGCGCGCAGCAACTGGTCGACGAGTTGTTCAGCAATCCCTATATCAGCGCCACGCGCGCGCAAAAGCTGTTGAAGGTTTCCGCGCCGACCGCGCGCGCGATTATCGAACGATTGCGCAAAGCCGGCATCGTCGAGGAAATCACCGGTCGTAAATGGGGCAAACTCTATGTTGCCCGCAAAGTGCTCGGCGCCATCGACCGGAAGGCAAAACCGGAAAGGCTTACGTCGACCAGGTGACTTGCGCTATTTATTCGACCTTGATGCCGGCCTTCTTGATCAGCTGCCGGTACTTCGCCAGTTCAGCGCGCACGAATGCAGCGAAGTGTTCGGGCGTGTCACCTACGCCGTCGCTGCCGAGTTGGCGCAGTTTCTCCGCGACGTCCGGCATTTTGATGGCTTTGACCAGTTGCTGATTGATTTTCGCGATAATCGCGGCCGGCGTGCCGGCCGGCGCGTGCATCGAGTACCACGCGTTGGCCTCGTAAGCCGGCAACCCCGCCTCCACGAAAGTCAGAATATTCGGGTACTCGGCAAGCCGGCTCGCGCGCGCGATGGCGAGCGCGCGCAGTTTGCCCGTGCGCACGTGCGGCAGGATCGACGCCGCGGTGTCGAACGCGATGTCCGTTTCGCCGCCGATGAGGCTGATCAACGCCGGCCCGCCGCCACTGTAGGGGACGTGGATCATTTCGACGCCGGTGATGTCCTTGAAAATCTCGGCGCCCATGTGCATCGGCGAGCCGCTGCCGGCGGTTGCATACTTGAGGGTGTCGGGCCGCGCCTTGGCGAGCTTGATCAAATCCTGCACCGAATTGATGGGGCGCGACGGATTCACGCCCAGCACCATCGGCGCCACCGCCAGGAGCGTAATCGGCGCGAAGTCCTTGACCGGATCGTAGCCGGGATTGCGGTACAGGATGGGGCTCACGCCGTGACTGGCGATAGACGACAACAGCAATGTATAGCCGTCGGGATTGGCGCGCGCCGCGAGCGCCGTGCCTATCGTCGTAGCCGCGCCCGGCCGGTTGTCGACAATCACCTGATGGCCCCACGCTTCGGTCAGCTTCTGGCCGAAAATGCGCGCGAGCGTATCGTTCCCGCCCCCTGGAGGATAAGGGACGATCAACCGGATGGTTTTGTACGGGTAGTCTTGCGCTGCGGCGCTGCCAATAAAAATGTTTACCAGGACGAACGCCGCTAACGCGGAACCCACATGACGTGATTTCATCTGACTCTCCTCCTACAGTGCGTCTAGATCTCTTCCCCTCACCCCCGCCCGGCCCCTCGCTCGTTGCATTCGCGCTCCCCACTATCGCGGGGCGAGGGAGTTTTTCGAGACTCGCTTCTGAATTAATCGGAGTCGGGGTCGAGTGTTACTCATGCCGCCAAGCGAACGCCGACGGGGATACCCGCCTTGGCGCACAGCACGACCAGATAATCCAGGGACAGCAGCTCGACTTTGCCGCGCGTGATTTCAGAAACACGAGGCTGGGTAATGCCCAGGCGCTTTGCCGCTTTGGCTTGCGTCAGCTTCTCGCGTTCCATCCAGATGCGCAGGGCTTCCGCGAGTTTGGCGCGCAGGAGCATGACTTCCGCCTCGTGAGGCGGGAAACCCAGATCCAGAAAAATGTTGCCGCTCGATTCGGTTACTTTTTTAGTCATGTTTATCTCCTTGCGCGAGTTCACGCGCTATCCTGTAGCGATCCTTTGCCAGTTCTAGGTTTTCACGGGAAATCTTTAGCGTCTTCTTCTGAAACGCATGCAATACGTACACTGCATCTTCGAACTGAGAGCGCCTAACACCATGAAACGCGCCGCCCTCTTCCCGCACCCGAATCTCTCTTGCGCCAGATCCCACGATCGACAGCGGTTTCCAGTCGACGGGGTCGCGTCCGATCTGCACCATGAACAACTCTTGTCCTGCGCGACCGCGCACAGCTTTCGGAAACGCAGAGAGATCGTCTTTCGCGCTACCGACGAAACGGATACGCTTCATAAAATCATATTATACGAATATTCGTATAGCCGTCAAGTCCCATCCCGGTTGCCCCTCCCCTTTCGAAACACGCTCTCCCCCTCGCAAAGGGGGACGGTGAGTACAGCGTGCCGCTTATGGAATAACCCGTGCCGCGCGGAATTTTTCGAACAGATCGAGAAACATTTTTTCAGTATCCAGGCACTCGCCGAAACCCGCCTGCCGCAATTTCAGGGTGTCGGACATGATGTCGTAGCCAGGCGCGAACACGAAATCGCCGTATGACCATAATGCGGTCTCAGCGTAGGGCACGTCACGCAGCCGGTGCTTGGCGACGATACGCTCCCACACTGGCGCCTTGTCCGCCATGACCTCGGCGAGTTTTTCCGTTTTCACCGCGCCACATTGCATGCCGAAGAACGCGGCGAAGCGCGGCCACAGATTGGCCCACCGTATGAAGTCGCCGTTGGTCACGTTATACGCCTGGTTGGCGCAGGCGGGTGCTAATGACATCCACGCGATTGCCCGCGCCAGCAGCGTGGCATCGACGCATTGATAAAGGGCGTGGAAATTCGCGGCGCTGCCCGGAAAATTCAGCGGCTGGCCCAGCTCTTTAGCGATCGCCGCGTAGACCGCGATGACCTTGGGTATGCTGCGCGCGATGCCGGGGTCAGAGTCGCAAATCGCGTGCGGGCGGCTGGCGCTCCAGCCCCACGCCTTGCCGCGACTGCGCTCGAAGATGAAATCCTCCTGCGCGTAATACCAGTTGGTCTCAGTGATGCGCGGATCGGACTCCCGGGCCGGCGTTTT
>JANNPG010000558.1:0-1890 GCA_031399805.1 Betaproteobacteria bacterium
GACGCGGCCCCGCGCGCCCCGCTCGTCGCTCCTGCGACACGAAGCTTGCGGGTTTTCCGTGGCGCCACATTCATGCTCGCGACTTCCTCGAACAGATGCGGATGTTTGTCCAGAATCCTGAACAGCTTTACCAGCGCTAAGTTAGATCCCGCTTGAGTGCGGCGAGCGCGGCCTCCCAGTCGCCGCGCAGCGATTGGCGGTAGACCGAGAAGCCGGGAAACCACGGGGAGGTTAGCGCGTGGTTCATCATCCAGCGCCAGTCGGGCGGGCTCGGCACCAGCACGCGGGCGGTTTTGCCGACGCCGGCACGGGGGCCGCGGTCAGACAGACGGCACAGTAACCGTCGGTTTCAGGCCGAGCCGTCTGGCGCGGCGCGCGAATTTCCTGTCATCAAACGTGAGCAGCATGCTGCAATGTTGCGAGCATGCGAGGTGCAGCGCGTCAGCGAAGTCGATACCTTGTTGGTAATATCGCAATGCCGTCTCCACGGCGTTTGCCTGCTCGATGGTGACGGTGCCAAGCCCCAACAGGTGCGTCAGCACGGCGTGAATTCGCGCCGGCTCGAAGTGATATTGCTTCCCGTAGCGCAGCACGAAATAAAGCTCAATTAGCGCCGTACGGGGCACGAACAGCGCTTCTTCTTCTTTGAGGATGCGCAGCGCGATCTTGGCTTGGCGCGGGTCGTCCTGAGTGTAGTAACGGACTAGGATGTTTGTATCGAGCGCTTTCATAGCGAATTCTGCGCGCCGCGCGCGATCGCCTCCTCCATCTCTTCCAGCGTCGCTGCCTTGCCTTTGTAATTGAGGATGTTCGGGCCATCCTCCGGCCGCGAAGGTGTGTAAATCCTGACAACTTTAAGCAGCGCGCCCGCCCCCGCGACTTCGAAATCAACTTTGCTGCCAGGGGTGATGCCGAGCGCATCCCTCACCCGTTTGGGGATGGTGACCTGTCCTTTGCTGGTGACCGATATGGCTGCCATAGGGCGCTCCCGTAAGTAATACCTGGTAAGAATTTTAGCGTAGCGGCGCGCGCCCGGCAATTGCTTTCGTCCGTGACGCGGTCAGACAGCCCGGCGGGAAGGGATTCCCGCCCTACGTCCCTGCTCACGGCTTACCATTACCCTATTACCTGCATCACCGGTTCAGTTGTTTTCGATCTTATCCGCGTTCATCTGCGGTTCCCTCAGATTCAGATCCCGCTTGAGTTCGGCGAGCGCGGCATTCCAGTCGCCGCGCAGCGATTGGCGGTAGATCGAGAAGCCGGGAAACCACGGGGAGGTTCGCGCGTGGTTCATCATCCAGCGCCAGTCGGGCGGGCTCGGCACCAGCACGCGGGCGGTTTTGCCGACGCCGGCGCGCAGATGCATATTGGTGTTGCTGACGCCGATGTAGTCGTCGATCAGCGCCAGCAGCGCCAGCATGCCTTCGAGATCTTCATTTAACGCCGAGAAGTCGTGAACGCGCCGCCCGAGCGCGCCCGCCAGCGCATCAAGTTCTCCCGGCAGGGGATTGCGCTGCAGGGCGATGAAGGTGCCGGGAGTGTGTTTCAGGGCCGCGGCGAACGGCGCCATGCCGATTTCCTTGTACAGGACCCAGATTACGGCGCGTTGCTCGCGCGGCGGCGTGCCGCCGCGCCAGGTCAATCCCAGATAGGGACCGGGGCCGGTTTGCGCGAGGCGATCACGCATTTTCACGAGGCGATCCGCAAGCGGTGAGAGCGCAAGCGGTGGCGGTACGCGTGGCCAGAACACCGCAATCCGACAGGCTGTCTGAGCGACGTGCGGCGCGGGTTCGGTAGTGTCCACCGCTGGTAATGGGCAGGCGGGGAAGTCGCTCAGCGCATGCGGCAAATCTCCCGCCTGAATTATCGCGTCGGCATCCGCCGGCGGCG
>JANNPG010000619.1:0-5094 GCA_031399805.1 Betaproteobacteria bacterium
CGCCAGGCGACGCCGAGCAGCGCGGCCAATTCGCGCGCGCCGTCATCGCCGCCGGGCGGACACTGATTGATGCCGGCGCATCCCGCGGCAATTGCTTCGGCATACGGGCGGCAGCCCGCGTATCCGCATAGCCGGCATTGCGTCTGCGGCAGCAGCGCGTCGATCCGTTCGACCAGTCCGGTTGCGGCGCGTGTCAAGCCAGCGCCTCCGTCGCCGCTACATAGGAGCGGTTGACATCGACTGCCAGATCGCGATGCGTCACCTGTCCGGCGTGCAACTGCAGGCCGCGACGCAGTCCGTCGTCGTCGGCGATTGCCGTGCGCAATCCTTGGGCTGCGAGTGCGATTGCATACGGCAGTGTGGCCTGCGTGAGGGCCAGAGTCGCGGTGCGCGCGACTGCCGAGGGCATGTTGGGAACGCAGTAATGAACGACACCTGCTTCGACGTAAATGGGGTCGGAGTGAGAAGTCGGGCGCGCAGTCTCGGTGATGCCGCCCTGATCGATGCCGACATCGACGATGACAGAACCCGGCCGCATTGCTGCCACATCGTCGCGGTGGATGAGTTTCGGCGACAGTTTGCCTGGCTGCAGCACGGCGCCGACGATCAGATCGGCGTCGCGCGCGAGCGTGCGGATCGCGTGCGCGTCCGAAATGCGGGTTTTCAGGCGCGCGCCGAATACCTGCTCCAACGCGCGCAGCCGCTGCGGGCTGTGATCGAGCAAGGTAACGTCGGCGCCCATGCCAATGGCGATGCGCGCGGCATTCATGCCGACCGTGCCGCCGCCGATTATTAAAACCTTGCCGGGCGCAACGCCCGGCACACCCGGGAGCAGCACGCCGCTGCCGCCGTTGGCCATCTGCAGCGCCCACGCGCCGACCTGGATCGCGAGGCGGCCGGCGATCTCGGACATCGGCACCAGCAGCGGCAGACTGCCGTCGGCGGCGCTTACCGTTTCGTAAGCGACGCAACTCACCTTGCGCTCGAGCATGGCCGCGAGCAGCGGCGGGTCGGGTGCGAAATGCTGGTAGCAGAAAAGAATCTGCGCCGGGTGAGTGAGTCCGAATTCAACCGGTTGCAGTTCCTTCACCTTGATGACGAGATCGCTTGCATAGGACAGCGCCGGCGTGGCGGCCAGTCGTGCGCCCGCGGCACGGTAGGCGGCATCGTCGAAGCCGACCGCGGCGCCCGCGCCCGTCTCAACGTTTACCTCGTGGCCGGCGGCGACGAGCGCCTGCGCGCCCGCCGGCGTGAGCCCGACACGATACTCGCCGTTTTTTATTTCTCTGGGTACGCCGATACGCATGAGGAGCTTATGTGATAAATATCCGGGTGATGTGTTGCCGGCGGCAAAGTTAAGTGCAAGCCGTCCGTCGCAGCCGGCTAACGCGCCGGGTGCGTGCCCGGGTCCGCCGTCGCGGGCAGCGGCTGCCAGCGGCCTTCGATCAATCCCTGCATCGGCTGAAACCCGATCTTGTAAGCCATTTTGCGGCTCTGTGCGATCCAGTAACCCAGGTAGAGGAACGGCCGATCGTTTGTTACGCACCGCTCGATCTGCCACAGAATGTTGAACGTGCCGTAGCTCGCCCCGCGGACGTCCGGATCGAAAAACGTATAGACCGAAGACAACCCGTCCGCGAGTTCATCCATGATGCTTACCATGCGCAGCGCGCCGTTTTCGCGAAATTCCACCAGCCGCGATTCGACATTGCTTTGCAGCAGAAAATGCCGGTACTGCTCGCGACTGTCCTGATCCATGCCGCCGCCGGCATGCCGCATCGACTGATAGCGCAGATATAACGCGTAATGCTCGTGGTTGTATTTGAGATCGAGGATTTCGGCCTTGAGTCCCGCGTGTTTTTTCCAGATGCGGCGCTGGGTGCGGTTGGACCTGAATTCCTCCGTGACGACGCGCACGGGGACGCAGGCCCGGCAGTGGTCGCAATAGGGGCGGTAGGTGAAAGCGCCGCTGCGGCGAAATCCCGCCTTGACGAGTTCGCTGTAAACCGGCGCATCTATGAGGTGGCTGGGTGTTGCAACCTGCGAGCGCGCCATGCGGTCCGGCAGATAGCTGCACGGATACGGCGCGGTCGCGTAGAACTGCAGCACCGACAGCGGAAAATCATTGAGCAAGGTCAAGGTCTAGTTCCCATCGGCCGGGTACATCCGCACAGTTTACCAATTCCCGCAGTTTACGCATAAATGCCGCGCGCGAAATTTCGCGCGCGCCGAGCGAGGCGAGATGGGGCGTGGGCATCTGGCAGTCGATCATGCCGAATTGCCAGCGCTCGAGTTGCCGCGCAAGGTGCACGAGCGCGATCTTGGAGGCATCGGCGGCGCGCGTGAACATCGATTCGCCGTAGAACATGCGTCCCAGTGCAACGCCATAGAGCCCGCCCGCGAGCTCGCCGTCGATCCAGGTTTCCACCGAATGCGCGAGGCCGCATTCATGCAACCCGCCGTAAGCGGCGATCATGTCGTCGTTGATCCAGGTCCCGTCCTGTTCCGGCCGCGGTTCGGCACAGGCCCGCATGACGGCCGGGAAACTGGTGTCAACGCGCACCTCGTAGTGCCGGTTGCGCAACACTTTGTCGAGCGAACGCGCGACTTTCAGTTCGCGCGGGATGAGCACCATGCGCGGATCGGGACTCCACCACAGGATCGGTTGCCCCGGACTGAACCACGGAAAAATGCCGTGCCGGTAGGCGTCAACCAGGCGCGGGACGGACAAGTCTCCGCCCGCGGCGAGCAGGCCGTTGGGCTCAGTCAGCGCTTCGGTCACGGGCGGCAGCGACTCGTCAGCTTTCAGCCAGCGGATCATGGACCGCTATTCTACGGATGCCGTGGCCCGGATAGTAATTTGATGCGGATCAAGTGGGCCCCACGCCGCCGCTTTTACCAGGCATGCCGGAGCCAATAACGGATTCAGTCATTCAACCGCCCATGACTGTCGCCGGCGCGGCCGCGCCTTCGAAAATGCCGGTGCAGTGCTATCACTGCGGGCTGCCGGTTGCGCGTGGTTACGATTACCGCGTGGTTGGCGATGGCGAGGCGCGCGCACTGCGCGCCGCGATGCTGCGCGTGATACGCGAGAATCTGGCGTGGGCGATTGTCTACATTCTCGCGGCGGCGCGGTCTAATGCTGGCAATCGCGCAGGCGCACGGGATCGAGCACCGTGATTTGCCGTCCGTTGACGGCGATGGTGCCGTCCGCGATCAGTTCATGCAGCATGCGCGAAAAATATTCCGGGGTCAGATTCAGGCGCGATGCAATGATGCCTTTCTTGGCGGGCAGCGTCACCGGATGCTGGCGGCTGCCGCGAGGGGTGGCGATTTCGAGCAGATAGCGCGCGACGCGCTCGCGACCGGAGTTGAGAGAAAATGCGGCAACGTCTGAAATAAGTCCGCAGACCTGGCGGCTCAAGGCTGCGGCGAGCAGCGGCCACAGCTCAGTGACGGCGGCGCCGCATTCAAACAACGTTTCCTGCGGCGTCAGCACGAGCGCGCTGTCAGTCAGGGCTTCGGCGGCGGTCGTGTGGTTTGCGCCGAGCACCACGGCGGCGAGCCCGGCATGTCCGCCGGGACCGATCAGGTCGATTACTTTGCTCGGTCCGGCCGCCGCACCGACGTTGAGCGCGATGCGTCCGCTCGTCACGGTGTAGAGCCCGGCGCAGCGTTCGCCGCAACCGAACAGTTGCTCGCCACGCGCGCGATTGAGCGCAATGCTGCCCGCTGCAAGGCGCGCGATGGCGGCCGGCGGCAGCGAGCGGAATAGAGACGAGCGGCGCAGCAAGCGTGCCGCGCGCGCCATATCCCCTGAGGGTGCCGATTTCATCGGTCGCTGGTCATGGGTGGTTGCCGCAAGTAAAGCGCAGATTGCTCCGGCACAAGTTGATTCAGATCAATGTTTTTAAGATGGACGGTAAATACATCTTCAATTGATCTAGATCAAATCCGACCGCTGCCCCGCGCTTAAACTTCGTTCGGGAATATTGGGCGCAAGGGAGTAAATGATGGCATCAAAGACGTACAAAGCCTGGTCGGTGGTAACGGCAAGCACGACCGCGTTTACGGTCTGTTTCATGGTGTGGATGATGTTTGCCGTGATCGGCATTCCGATCAAGCAGAACCTGGGGCTTAACGAAACGCAGTTCGGCGTGCTGGTCGCGTTGCCGGTGCTGACCGGTTCGCTGATCCGCCTGCCGCTCGGCATGTGGACCGACCGCTTCGGCGGCCGCATCGTGTTTTTCATACTCATGCTGTCGACGGTATTTCCGATCTGGCTCATTTCCCGCGCCACCGAATACTGGCACTTCCTGGTGACGGGCCTGTTCGTGGGTGTGGCAGGCGGCTCGTTCACGGTCGGCATCGCCTACTGCGCGCGCTGGTTTCCAAGACATCGCCAGGGCTTCGCCATGGGCATTTTCGGCGCCGGCAACACGGGGGCGGCCGTTAACAAGCTGGTGGCGCCGAGCATCGTGGTGGCTTTCGGCTGGACGATGGTACCGCAGGTGTATGCGGTGCTCATGCTGATCACTGCCATTGCATTCTGGTTCTTCACCTATACGGATGAGGATCACGCCACCGGCGCGTCCCACGTTACGGTGAAAGAGCAACTGATGGTACTGAAGGATCCGACCGTGTGGCGATACAGTCAGTATTATTCGATCGTCTTCGGTGGCTACGTGGCGCTGTCGCTGTGGATGACCAAGTACTATATTTCCGAGTACGGTTTCGACATTCAACTGGCGGCGCTGCTCGCCGCCGCTTTCAGCATACCCGGCGGTGTACTGCGCGCCATCGGCGGCTGGTTCGCCGACAAGTACGGCGCGCATACCATCACGTGGTGGGTGTTGTGGATCTCACTGGTCTGCCTCTTTTTTCTGTCCTACCCGCAAACGGATCTCACGATCCAGACCGTGACCGGTCCCAAGACCCTGCATATCGGGCTCAACGCGACCGTGTTCACCGTCATCATGTTCACCATGGGCATTGCCTTTGCGATCGGCAAGGCCTCAGTTTTCAAATACATTTCCGACGAGTATCCCCATAACATCGGCGTGGTTTCCGGCGTGGTGGGGCTTGCCGGCGGCA
>JANNPG010000625.1:0-5467 GCA_031399805.1 Betaproteobacteria bacterium
AATCGACGGTTTCCTTGTCGATGTCCTCGAGCAATTCGCTCGCAATGCGCGCCATGCGAATCTCGGTGTAGCGCATCGCCGCCGCGTTGTCGCCGTCGACCGAGCCGAAGTTGCCCTGGCCGTCGATCAGCGGATAGCGCAACGAAAAATCCTGCGCCATGCGCACGATGGTGTCGTAGACCGCAGTGTCACCGTGCGGATGGTACTTGCCGATGACGTCGCCGACGATACGCGCGGACTTCTTGTAGGCGCGGTTCCAGTCGTTCGACAGCTCGTGCATGGCGAACAGCACGCGCCGGTGCACCGGCTTCAAACCGTCCCTCACATCGGGCAGCGCGCGCCCCACGATGACGCTCATGGCGTAATCGAGATAGGAGCGACGCATTTCTTCTTCGAGGCTTACCGGGATGGTTTCTTTGGCGAATTGGTCCATGAAAACTCAGGTGTGATGACTGCAAAAAACGACCGCTGGAGCCGTCGCATAAAGCCGTGAATTCTATCATGCAGACACCTCCGCAGTCACCGTCATTGTGACGCCAAAACAGGAATAATCACGGCTTCGATGCGGCTATTTGCCCGTTTGAAACAGCGCGCGATTATGTTATGATTTGCGGGTGTTTTGTCGGGACTCGGCAATAACGGCTCGCGGCAAGCGGCGAGGAATTTGCAAGGACTTGGAAACTGCACTGCAATAAAGTGAACAACCAGTAAAAATAATCTGCGTGCGATTCAGGTCAAATTAGGGAGTCATAACCGAATGAACTCGACATTAAAATCGGCGCTCGCCATGGTTGCAGCCGCGGTTTTCCTGCTTCCCGTTGTGACGATGGCACAAGTCAACAGCAAGAATCAGGGTTACCTCGTTGACCAGAACTTTAATGTCGTGACCGCCGTGGGTGGCACGGTTTGCGTACGTACCAGCGACTGGACCCCTGCGCGCGCCGCCGCCGCCGAGGCGGTCGGACAATGCGATCCGGATCTGGCGCCGAAAAAGCCGGCTGCAGCGCCTGCGGCCCCGGCCGCACCGCCGCCGGCACCCAAAGCGGCCGCCCCCGCCGCGCAGCCGAAAGCCGCGCCGGCAAAGCTGTTGCCGCAAAAAATCAATTTTTCGGCCGACGCATTGTTTGATTTTGACAAGTCTGATCTCAGGCCGGAAGGCCGGGCGATGCTCGATGACCTCACGCGCGTGTTGCAGGGCGCGAAGTATGAGGTGATCCTGGCGATCGGCCACGCCGACCGCATCGGCACCGCGCCATACAACCAGAAACTGTCAGTACGGCGCGCCGAGACGGTCAAGCAATATCTGGTCGGGAAAGGCATCGCGCCGAACCGCATTTACGCTGAAGGCAAGGGCGAAACCCAGCCGCTGACCAAGCCGGGCGACTGCAAAATGAAGAGCCGCAAGGCGCTGATCGCCTGCCTGCAGCCCGACCGGCGCGTCGACGTCGAAGTCACCGGCACCAAATAATATGAATAAACACCCTGGCAGCACCGGGCGTTTTGTTGTTTGTTGTATGGATGCAACGAAATTAGTGCAATTTTGTTATGATTAGGGCATAATTTGCGTAATTCAACGGCCTGTGATATTAGTTACGGGGGTTGTTGATTAAGCACATTAAGTTTCGCAGGCATTCGGGTAATCTCGGGTTCGTTTTAACTGTTGCAGCTCAGGAGGAGCAAAATCATGATTTCAGCTTTTCGTAACACACTCGCCGGACTCGCTGTTTTAGCAGCGTGCATTCCAGCTGCGCACGCGCAAGTCAACAGCAAGAACCAAGGTTATCTGGTGACTGGCCCGAATTTTGATGTCGTGACCGCGGTGGGCGGCACTGTGTGCGTACGCACCAGCGACTGGACCCCTGCGCGCGCCGCGGCCGCCGCGGCGTGCAAGCAGTGCACGCCTGATCTGTGCCCGAAACCGCCTGCGCCGCCTGCGCCTGCGCCGAAACCGGCGCCGAAGCCGGAAGCGAAACCGGAAGCGAAACCGGCCGTGAAACCGAAACCCACGAGACAAAACGTCGAACTCAAGATCGAGTTGCAGGGCATCGAGTTCAACAAAACGGAAATGACCGCCGACAACAAGAAGGAACTCGACGCGTTCCTCGCCAAGCAAGTCAAGCCGCTGGACACGATAGGCGCGGTGATCATCACCGGCCACACCGATCGCATCGGCAGCGACAATTACAACAAGAAGCTGTCGGAAAAACGCGCGCTCGGCGTCAAAGACTACGTTGTCAGCCAAGGCATTGACCAGAAGCTGATTTTCTGGGAAGGCAAAGGCGAGAAACAGCCGATCCCGGTCACCAAGTTCTGCGAGAACAAGATGAAGCGCAAGCAGTTGATCGAGTGCCTCGCGCCGAACCGCCGCGTCACCGTCGAAGTGGTCGGCACCAGACTGGTCGCGCCGAAACCCGAGGCGAAGCCGGAAGCAAAACCGGAAGCGAAGCCAAAGCCGTAAGTCGTAACGCTGTTACCAAAAAGCCCTGCTTCGGCAGGGCTTTTTTTTGTATGCTGCAACCATGAGCCCGCACGCCGAACCCGCCGACATTGTCATCGACGCACGCTGGGTAATCCCCGTCGATCGCCCCGGCGCGGTACTTGCCGACCATGCCGTAGTCGTTGCCGGCAACCGGATCGTCGAGTTACTGCCGTCATCCGACGCACGCATTAAATATCGAGCGCAGCAGCGGTTTGAGCTGACCGAGCACGCGCTGATCCCCGGATTGATTAATCTGCACACCCACGCGGCCATGACGCTGATGCGCGGTCTGGCCGACGATCTCGCGCTCATGGACTGGCTTAACGCGCATATCTGGCCGGCCGAAATGCGGCATGTATCGGATCAATTCGTGTATGACGGCACGCAGCTCGCCTGCGCCGAAATGCTGCGCGGCGGCGTTACCTGCTTCAACGATATGTATTTCTTTCCGCAGGCCGCGGCGCGCGCGGCACGCGACGCCGGCATGCGCGCGGCGCTGGGATTGATCGTTTTCGAGTTCCCGTCGCCGTACGCCTCCGATGCGCAGGATTACCTGAGCAAAGGCCTCGCCGTGCGCGACCAACTGCGCGACGAACCGCTGCTCAGCTTTTGCCTCGCGCCGCACGCGCCGTACACCGTGAGCGACCAGAGCCTGCGGCAGGTTGCAATTTTCGCCGGCGAGCTCGATCTGCCGGTGCATATGCACGTTCACGAAACGGTCACCGAGATCGAACGCAGCCTGAAAGATCACGGCATGCGTCCGTTGCAGCGGCTTGCCGGGCTTGGCCTGGTGGGACCGGGCCTGATCGCCGTCCACGCGATTCATCTCGAGCACCACGAAATCGAGCTGCTTGCACAACATGGCTGCCACGTCGCGCACTGTCCTTCCTCCAATCTCAAACTTGCCAGCGGATTCGCGCCCGTTCGCGCACTCTTGGCCGGCCGCATCAATGTCGGACTCGGCACCGATGGCGCCGCCAGCAACAACCGGCTCGACCTGTTCGCCGAAATGCGGCTCGCGGCGCTGCTCGCCAAGGGCGTCACGGGGGACGCGACCGCGGTGCCCGCATGGCAGGCGCTCGAGATGGCGACGCTGGGACCGGCGCGCGCACTGGGGCTGGACAGCACGCTCGGTTCACTGACCCCGGGTAAATTCGCCGATCTTGCCGCGGTGCGGATTGCCGGCATTGAATCATCGCCATGTTACGATCCGTTATCGCATCTCGTGTATGCGGCCGGACGCGAGCAGGTGAGCCATGTCTGGGTCAATGGGAAACTCGTGCTGGACAACGGCAACCTGACGACCATTGATCCGCGCGAGGTCGTCGCCCGGGCTGCGTTCTGGCGCGACCGCATTGGAGCATCATGAGCATCAACGTCGATCCGGCTGAAATCGCCAAATTCAGCGAGCTGGCCCATCATTGGTGGGATGCCAGCAGTGACTTCAAACCGCTGCACGATATCAATCCGCTGCGGCTGGACTACATTGACGGCATCGCCGCTCTGCGCGGCAAGAGCGTGCTCGATGTCGGCTGCGGCGGCGGCATACTCACTGAGAGCATGGCGCAGCGCGGCGCGCAGGTCACCGGCATCGACCTCGCCGACAAACCACTCAAGGTCGCGCAACTGCATTTGCTCGAAAGCGGAAACAAGGTCGATTACCGCAACATCTCAGCCGAAGACCTTGCGTGCGAACTGCCGCAGCATTTCAACGTGGTTACCTGCATGGAACTGCTTGAGCACACGCCGGACCCGGCGAGCATAGTGCGTGCGTGCGCCGCGTTGGCGAAACCCGGCGGCCACGTATTTTTCTCGACCATCAACCGCAACCCGAAGTCGTACCTGCTGGCGATCATTGGCGCCGAATACGTGCTGCGCATGCTGCCGCGCGGCACGCACCGTTACGAAAAGTTCATCAAGCCGTCCGAACTCGGCGCGTTTTGCCGCGCTAGCGGTCTCGACGTGCGCCAGGTCATCGGCATGACTTACAACCCGCTGACTGAACGCTACGCGCTGGGTCAGGATGCGGACGTGAATTACATCGTGCACTGCTGCCCCGCGTAGTTGAGTCGCACATGATCAAGGCCGCGTTATTCGATCTCGATGGCACCCTCGCCGACACCGCGCCCGACCTCGCCTACGCCCTCAACTGCATGCGCGCGGCGCGCAACCTGCCCACATTGCCGGTGTCTGCAACACGCGCCTACACATCGATGGGGGCGCGCGGACTGCTCGGCGTCGGGCTGGACGTCACGCCCGAGCATCCCGATTACAATGCGCTGCGCGACGAGTTTCTGGCTATCTACGCCAACAATCTGTGCCGCGAAACGCGTTTGTTTCCCGGCATGCCCGAATTGCTCGCGACACTTGAGCAGCGCGGCCTGCCGTGGGGCGTGGTGACCAACAAAGCCGAACGATTCACCCATCCGCTGCTCGAACAGCTCGGCGTTCACCACCGCGCCGCCTGTATCATCGGCGGCGACACCACCGGCAAGACCAAGCCCGACCCGGCGCCGATGTTTGCCGCATGCGACCGCATCGGCGTCGCCCCTTGCCACTGCGTATACGTCGGCGATGACCGCCGCGACATGCAGGCGGGCCGTGCCGCCGGCATGACCGTGGTGGCGGCCAGATTCGGCTACCTGAACGGCAGCGACCCCGCGACGTGGGACGCAGACGCCGTGATCGACCAGCCGCTGGACCTGCTGGAGCATCTTTGAGGCAGGAGTCGGGATTCAGGATTCAGAAAATGCCCGTTGTCGCTACTTGCAAACGCCAATGGCGGGCAACTATGCGATAATGCGCATGCCGAGCTGGTTCAGGTACGAGATGTTTTTATTTTCACCGAATCCTGAATCCAGAATCCTGATTTCGGGGGCGACTTGGCTTCGACGTGGGTTGCAAAGCAGTGCAGGGCATACCGAGGCCCAGCTACCTCGTAAATACAACTGGATCGCTATAAACGCGAACGACGATAGTTACGCTCTA
>JANNPG010000630.1:0-1794 GCA_031399805.1 Betaproteobacteria bacterium
TACGCCATCCAGGCGACGACGCACCTGTGCGCGCCGCTCGTGGTCGTCAACGGCCCGGTGGTGAAAGAGATCGACATCAACTCGGGCCACAACGCGTTCGGGCCGGGCTGGCAGGCGAATGCCACCATCGGGCGCGCGATCCGGCTTGCGCTGGTGAACATCGGCGGGGCGATCCCGGGATCGGGCGACATGTCCACCTTCGGCGCGCCGTCCAAGTTCAGCTACCTCGCCGCCGAGAACGAGGCGGCGAGCCCGTGGGAGCCGCTGCACGTCGAGCGCGGCTTGCCGCGCGAGGCGAGCGCGGTGACGGTGGTCGGCGCCGAATGCCCGCACAACGTGAACGACCACGAAAGCATCACCGCGGAGGGCATACTCACCACCATCGCCGGCACCATGCTCGACACCGGCGCCAACGACATCTTCTACGAGGCGCAGCCGCTCATCGTCATGGGCCCGGAGCATGCCAGGACCGTGGCGGACGGCGGCTACAGCAAGGCCGACGCCAAGCGCTTTCTGCAGGCGCACGCCAATCTGCCGCTCGGAAAATTTTCCAAGGAGAACATCGAGCGGCGGCTGCGCGTGACGTTCAAGGAGAAATACGCGCAGGCCGGGCTGGATGCGCCGGTGCCGCTGGTGCAGAACGCCGACGACATCATCATCGCGGTGATCGGCGGCGCGGGCAAGCACTCCGCGTACATTCCAACGTTCGGCGCGACGAAAGCGGTCACGCGCGCGCTCAAACTAAAAAACGGTCAGTTGGCGAAGACGGTGGAGGAGTTCCGGCGCAGTTGAAACCTAAAGCTTTGTCGCCAAGGATTCTTTTCAATACCCCCTTGAGGGGTACGCGAAGGACGCAAAGGAAATTCGAAAGTAAATCTGAAGCAGTTCGAGCCCCGATCGGCTCCCCGTGCGTGGCAAATTTTGGCACTGGCGCGAGGATATTTCGCTACTTTGAACGGCAGGTCTCGACCCGTTCCGGTCAGTCGATTTTCTCCAAACCGGTCATTCGCGGTCTTATTCGATCACCTTGTCGGCGCTGATCAAGAGCGACTGCGGAATTTTGAGGCCCAATGCTTTCGCGGTTTTGCCGTTGATGATCAATTCGAATTTCGTGGGCTGCTCGACCGGCAGGTCGCCGGGCTTGGCACCCTTGAAGATCTTGTCTACATAGGCCGCGGCCCGGCGGTGCCTCTCGATGCTGCTGGGTCCGTAGGACATGAGCCCGCCCTCATCCACAAATGCGCGGGATTCGAACATCGTCGGCAGGCGGTGCTTCCCCGCGAGCTCCAGGATCTGCTTGCGATTGTTATTGATGAACGGGGCGGTCGGCACGATCAGTGCTTGGGCGCGCTCGCGTTGCATAACGTCGAACGCGCCCGCGAGCGCCTCGGTCGTGTTTACCTCCTGGTGGATAAGAGTGATGCCCATCCGTCGCGCCGCCGCCCGGACTTCTTCGAGAAACAGCTGCTTGGTAAGGGATTTTTCCCAAACGAGTGTCGCAATGCGCGTGGACTTGGGAACGAGCTCGCGCAACAATTGGAGCCGCTTGCCGACAATCTCCGTCGAGTTGTTGGTCACGCCCGTGACGTTGCCGCCAGGGTGGGCGAGGCTCGCGATCAGGCCGGCGCCGACGGGGTCGGCCGACCCCGCCATGACGATGGGGATGGTGCTGGTCGCGCGCTTGGCGGCCGCGGCGACAATGCTGGTCCTCGTCACGATGACGTCGACCTTCAGCCCCACTAATTCCGCGGCGAGTTCCGGCAGGCGCTCTTCCTTCCCGGCGCCCCAACGGTA
>JANNPG010000640.1:0-8111 GCA_031399805.1 Betaproteobacteria bacterium
TTTCAGCTTTATGACGCGGTGGCCGGACGGTATTACCGGTTTTCGCCCGCGCAGCGCGTTAATCGAACGCTGGCTGGCGTGGCGCAACGAGCCGTTCACATGGGCGATCGAACCGGCAGCCGCGCGGGACTTTCTCGCCGCCCATCGCTTCAGGCTGGTGGAATTGGCGCTCACGCGCGAGTTCACCGATGAACCCGCAGTCTCGGCGCTGGAAGGCGAGAATCTGGTCGTGTGCGAGCCCGCGTGAAGGGGGCATGGGGAAGGAATTCTGGATGCGTGAGGAGTGAGGCGGAAGGCGGAAGGATAAAACAAGAGTAACCGAAAGCAAACCACGGTGTATCCGGTAGAATATCCGGATGTCGCTCAAAGAGCGTTTTGAACTTCGTGAAAAGCTGGGTGAAGGCTCAACCAGTGAAGTCTATGACGCCTACGATAAGAATCTGCGGCGCCACGTCGCGATCAAGATATACAGGAAGTTCAACCGCGGCGGGGTTCACGCGGAGTTGAAGGACAGGTTCCTGGTCGACGCGCGGGCCGCCGCGAGAGTGTCGCACCCGAACATCGTGACGATTTACGACGCGGGCAGTTTTGGCGACGGCATCGCCATCGTCATGGAACTGGTCAAAGACTCGTTGCGCAAAGTGCTCGACAGAACGCCGCGGCTGCCGTGGGAGACGATCAGCAGCATCACCGCGCAGGTTGCCGATGGTTTGAAATGCCTGCACGGCAACGGGATTTTCCACCGCGACTTAAAGCCGTCGAACATATTGATCGCGCCCGGCAACGTAGTCAAGATCGGCGACTTCGGTCTCGCGCACCTGCCGCTGTCGGATTTGACGCGCACCGGCACGGTGATCGGCACGCCGAAATACATGTCGCCCGAGCAGGCGCAGGGACAGGTCATCGACTATCGCACCGACATTTTTTCGCTGGGCGTCGTGCTGTTCGAAATGCTGACCGGCCAGACGCCTTTCGAGCGGCCGCTTTGCGAGAAGCACGTGCTGCTCGGCCGCATCGTAGCCGAGCCGGCGCGCAAACCTTCACAGTTAAATCCGCAGGTGTCCGCGGAGTTCGATGCGATCGTGGGGCGCGCGCTGGCGAAGAATCCGCAGGGCCGATATCAGGATGCCGCGAAATTTGCGGAGGCGCTGCGCAGCGTCAGGGCGCCGGCCTGATCTTCGGTCCGCCGCAGGCGTGTGCGATGCGCGCTTGCGCGGCCACCTTCACTGCGCGCTTCCGGCAGTTTTTCCGCGGCTGATGAAAGCGCCCGCGCCCATCATCGCGGCGTTGATATAAAACACCGGCGGCAGGCCGAACGCTGAAACGACGACGCCGAACACGGCCGGCGCGATGACGCGTATCAGGTTGTTTGCAGTGAGGCGCAGGCCCAACGCTTCACCCGAGCGCCCGTCCGCGGCGCGGCTGAACATCATCATGGTCGCCAGCGGTTGACCGCAACCGGTACCGAGCCCGAATAAAAACGATACCAACGCCAGCAGTGCGAGGTTGTGAAATAGAGGGATCAGCGCGAACCCCACCGCGGCGAGACCGAACGAGTAAGCAAGCAACCGGTCTTCGCCCAGGCGCTTGACCAGTCGCGGCAGCGCAAAGCGCACGATGAACGAGGCCGCGGCAAAAATCGCGAGCAGACTGCCGATCGCCGACGCCGAAAGGCCGATGCCCACGCCGTAGACGGGTATGTAAAACTGGAAGAGGTCAGTGCCCAGTTGCACGAGGCTGCCGATGGCGAGTATGCGCACGACCGGCGGATCGGTCAGCGTATCCATGATGCGCGCGCGCGGCGCCGCATGATGGCCGCCGCCCGCGGGCAGCGCCTGCCCCCAAATCAGCAGCATGGCGCCCGTGGCGAGAGCAAGTGCGGCCGCAATGATGCAGGCGATCGGGTAGCCGAAATGGTCGATCGAAAAACCCGCCACGAGCGGGCCGATGAAATTGGCGGTCGCGCCGACGAGGCTGAAGTTGCCGAAGTTCTGCGCGCGTTTCTCGGGCGCGCTCA
Source organism: Betaproteobacteria bacterium (assembly GCA_031399805.1). Lineage (GTDB taxonomy): Bacteria > Pseudomonadota > Gammaproteobacteria > Burkholderiales > SG8-41 > PALSA-1004. The sequence continues at coordinate 2,018 of JANNPG010000640.1, forward strand.
GGATGCCGACCAGGTTCTGCACGATCACCAGAAAAAATGCGAACGACAGCCCGCTCAGCGTCGCCGCGATATATAGCGCGGGCAGGGTGTGCACGAAATACGGAATGATCAGGCCGCAAGTGCCGCAGACTGAGCTGAACAGAAGCGGCCAGCGCGGACCATACCGATCGCCCCACGCGCCGGCGGGCAACGACAGCAGCAGCGGACATACATAGTACAAAGCGACCAGGATGCCGACTTCGGTCGGCGTGGCGCCGAGCTCAAGCCCGTAGAGCTGCAGCACGACGCGCGCCGCATTGACCCCGACAAAGCCGATGAGTGTTAGGGCAAACGTGAGGTAAAGCGGCATCCGGGCCTATGCTCAAACGGAACAACTGTTGCGCCGGCAACGGTTATACGCGACAGGGTCAATCAGCACGGATGCCCGTCGCCGCGCCGACTTTCGCCCACGCACTCAAAAAAAGGACGGCCCGGGTACGCTGCCGTGGACGTGTTCGGAAACGAGCCGGTCGTCGTGACGCGGCTGATCCGGCACCACGCCACCGTCACACGCCAGCGCCGCACGGCATAAAATGGCCACAAAAGCGCGATCCTGTGGTTCACGGGGCTGTCCGGAGCCGGCAAGTCGACGATCGCGCACGCGACGAAGAGGCGCTTCCCCGGCATTTCGTCACCCTATGAAGAGCCGCCCGACCCCGAACTGACGCTCGACACGACCACACACTCGATCGACGAGTGCGTCGGTTCGGTACTGGCGATGCTTACCGCGCGTGGGCTGATAGCTGCCACACGCAACGCGGCCGCAGTTCCGACGATATAACGTTCCCGCGCGAACTGCCGTTATGCAGCGCAAGCTGATCATTCTGATGGGAATGCCGCGTGCCGGCACGACGTGGCTGCGAAAACACTCGCACTGAACCCGCTTAGTTCACCAGCGATTGCGCTTTTTTCCGCAGAGTTTCCGGTAGGCCGGAGGCAAGCGAGCGCTGCACATGTCGTTTTCCCTCTTCGGCTTTCCCGGCTTTTATCAAGGCTGCGCCCAAGTGATACGCGACCGCAGGGTCGCCCGGTAAGCCGTGGGCGGCTTGTTCCAGCATGGGTAAGCCTTTGCCGATATCGTTGCCGAGGACCAGTACCCAGCCGTATGCATCCTGCACCGCCGGATTGCGTTTATCGATCTGGTAGGCTTTTTCGGCATATTGTCTGGCGCTTGCGAGATCAGTTCCCTGGTCCGCGAGATTGAGGGCGATGTGGATCAACGCCGGAACATAGTCGGGGAATTTGGCGAGAATGGCGCGGTACAGCGCATTTGATTCTTCCACTTTCCCCATCGCATCATAAATACCCGCAAGTCCGAATTGCAAAAGCACATCGCCAGGGTTCGTTTCCAGGCCTTGCTTTATCGCGCCTTCGGCTTTTGCCGAATCCTTGCGACTACTGTAGACCCCTGCCAGATTGAGCCAGGCATGGGTCAGGTTGCTGTCGAGGGTGACGGCTTTCCTCAAGTGCTCCTCAGCCGGGGATAAGGCGTTCTGGCCGCGTTCGATGTAACCGAGCAGGAAATACGCCTGCGCGTAGTTGGGGTATTTGGAGATCAATTGTTTGAGTAGCGCCTGGGCGCCTTTCGCATCCCCGGCTTGCACACGAACTTCGGCAACCAGATAAGTGAGGAGTGGAATATCGGGGTGTTTTCGGGCATAAGTGTCGAGCACGCTTGCGGCCTCCGCGGCTTTGCCGGCGGAAACCTGCACCGCAGCCAGCGCGGTCAGGACTTCGGGCAGATCGCCCTTCACGACTTGCGCGGCAAGAACCTCAAGCTCTTTCGCGGCGAGCGCCGATTTCCCCTCTAACGCATAACTGCGAGCGATTACCATGCGGGCGCGACCGGCGTATGCAGGGTGCGTTTTGATCAGGGACTGTAATTTCTCACGGGCGCTGGCAGGATCGGATTCGCGCAGCGCGTAAGCTTTGAGAAAGCGCAATTCCGGATTGTCCGGCTTTAGTCCTTTCTCCAGACTTTGAATCAACGGCGCGGCTTCAGCGCCTCGTTTGAGATCGAGATAGGCGTACGCAAGCTGGAATCGCGCCACCTGCCCTGCCTCTCCGGGGCCGGTCTTGGACACATACGGCGCGAGCAGACGTATTGTCTGCGCATACTTGCCGAGCGCATTGCTAACCCGTCCCAATGCGAGATGAATTTCCGTCAGACTGTCCTTGGGCAGGTCCCCGCCGTTAAGCGCCGCAAGGTAATGGTGAGCGGCGTTTTCCCGAAGACCGCGTCCTTCCTCCAACCAGCCGAGATAACGCCTGGCCAGAGGCTCGCCCGGACGCAAGGCTATGGCCTTCTTGAGGCTGTCCTCACCCTCCTTTTTCTTGTCTTGCAGCAGCAGAGCGACGCCGAGCTTGGAGAGCGCCGCGGGATTATTCGGGTTCAACGCGAGCGCACGCTCGAATGAGATTGCCGCGACCCGGTAATTTTTCTCCTCCATCAGGATCATGCCCGCCAGCTCGGCTCCCCGCGGGTCGTTGGGATACTGCTTGAGGAATTGCGCGAGCTTCGCCTTCGCTTGCTGTCGCTCACCGCGTTTCAACAATTCCACGGCTTCCTTAAGGATAAGGCTAACCGATTCGTCCCATTGATGAGCCGAGAGACCCAGTGCGGATTCGGGCGCCGGGCTGGGGCTGAGAGGAATGGCCAGAGAAACGGGCGTGACCGCCCACAGCACAGCGGTGATCAGGCAAGCGCAAAGAACGCGGGACATGGGATTTCCTTTACATTGCCGGGCGAATGGATTCGCAGCAGGCAACGGGCAAGTATATAGAGAGTTTTGCTGCACTGGGAGATTAGGAAGGCGGTTGCGGGCATTCCACTTCGTAGCCGGCTTCGGCGATGACCGTCTGTAGCACGGCCAGCGTGTCCGCACCGATACAATCGAGGTAATGACGATACCGCTTTTTGGACGTCTGATAGAGGGGGCGCGTGACTTGGGCGTAGCTCGCGGTACGCGTCACGCGTTTGTTTTCGTGAAACGCAAGGCACTCAGGCTCCCATGGCAGATCAAGAAACGCGAGCACGTCCCGCAGCACCGGTTCCGGAGCGGAGACCAACTCTTCATAACGAATGCGTAAAAAATGAGTGCCCGGCAGCTTGCGCATCGTTTCGGCGTGCCGCCACGACTCGACAAACAGGTGCGCGGTATCGGGAAGCCGCTGCGACCAGACGTTGCCGAACAGGAACGGCGTGAAATACGCCGAGAGCACTGAGTCGAGCGGATGGCGCAGCACGTGAATAATCCGGGCCTCGGGAAAGAGCAGGCGGATGAGGCCGATCCGCATCAGATTGAGCGGCAGCTTGTCGCTGGCGTAGCGCGCTGCCGGGACTTGTCCGGCATGGCTGCGCAGCACCGCCAGATAGTCCGCGCGCAACGCCGCCAGTCTGGCGTGGCGGTCGTTTTCGTTTAACTCGGTCAGGCGGCCGGGGTAGTCGGGACTGCTGGCCTCGCGCTCGACCGGGGTTTCCAGCTCGCCGCAAGGTAGCACCAGCGGATGGCCAGCCAGCATCTGTTCCAGCAGCGTGCTACCGGAGCGCGGAAATCCCACGATGAACAAGGGCGCCGGAACGCTTGGCTCCGGCCGCAGCGCCCAAGCCGTAACCCGATCCGGCGTCAGGAGGCAACGCTCGCTTGCGAGCGATTGTTCCGTCATCTGCCGGTCGTAGCGCTCAATGCGTGTTTCGGCGAGGAGCGTTTTGCTTTGCGCATAGGCGTTAAAGGCTTCGCGGTAACGGCCCATCGAATCCAGCACCTGGCCGCGCTCGGACCACCAGGCAATCCGGCCGCGGGGTGAGGTCGTGTCGGGGGCTGCCGCATCAAGCGCGGCAAGCGCCTGCGCGACGTGCACTTGCCTGCGCAATACGCGGGACAGGGCGACCGCGGCCGTCACGTTGTACGGCTCGAAGGTCAGGGCCCGGCGCGCCGACGTTTCGGCTGCGTCCAAGCGGTTGTCGGCTTCCTGCATGGTGGCCAAAGCGCCCCACAGCTCGGCCGTATTCGGCGCGGCCTCGGTCGCGCGACGAAAATATTCGATCGCCTCGCCGATGCGCTGGGTGAGATAAAAAACCTGCCCGAGATTGTGGATGGCCGAAAGATTTCCCGGCTCACGGGCCAACACTTCCCGGAATCGCCGTTCCGCGTTCAGAAAATCCCGCAATTCGAAGCAGCAGTTGGCCAGGTTAATGCGCGCGGGCAGAAAATCCGGCTTCAGCGCGAGCGCCTGCTCGAAGGCGGTCGCCGCTTCCTGATAACGGTCTAACGCGGCCAAGGCGCAGCCATAATGATAATAGGCGGCGGCATCGGTGAGTCCGAGGTCCACGGCCTTGCGCATGGCCGCAGCGGCTTCAGCAGGGCGTCGGTCCTGCAGCGCGGCATACCCTGCCAGGTAATGTACGGTCGCATTGCGCGGCTGCGCTTTCACCAAGGCGGCGAGCAGGTTTTCCGCTTGCACCAGTTGGCCCTGCTGAAGCAGCGCGAGCGCCCGCGTCAAGCCCCCGCCGTCGGCTGGAAGCGGCGTGGCATGCGCCGCACCGCAGCAACGTTTGAATTTCTTGCCGCTGCCGCACGGGCAGGCAGCATTTCGGCCTGGGTCAGCGCTGAGCATCATGTGGTGCCGGATTCCGCCAAGAGTACGCGAATTGCAGCGTGCCGGCGAGGGGCAAAAAAAACTCCCCCATTGCGGGGGAGTTCCAATACAAGCCGAGTTGCTCTTACTTGGATTTGCGACGGCGGGTGAATGCGCCCAATCCCAAGCCAGCCAAACCGATCAGCGCCAGGGTGCCTGGTTCTGGCACGCCGGGGGGCTGACCACCGGTGGTCAGGTTGACGGTAACGGTCCCGAAATCGGTCAATAATGAGTCGGAGACCTGCACCTGGTAAATATAACTACCCACCGCGCAGCCCGCGGTATTCCAATTGAACGCCTGGGTCCCGGTATTGAAGGTGGGTATGAAGCTGCAAGTGCCCAAGGCGCCGAGCAGGCCGATGTCGGTCCAGGAAAGCGCGCCCGGAGGAATGGGCAGGCCGTCGTCGCCGGCGACGAGGGTCGTGTTCACAACGGCGCCTACCAGCGCATTGATGATGACGTCGGTGATGCTGGGTGCGTTGTTGGAAGCGCTGGTTACCGCATCGAACAACCACTCGAACTCCACCTGGCCACGCAGTGCGCCGGCGGCGTCCCGGGCAAAGATGTTGCCGCTGAATGCCGCGTCGGCTCCTACATTACCACCGGTGTTGTCGGGGTAGTTAGGTAGTAAGGACGAAGCGGCCGGAATGTTCAAAGCGCCAGTCGCCGTATTAATAGTAAATCCTGGCGGTTGGCTAAAAATGCCGGCGTTGAGCGCTTGATCATACGATAGCGTAAGTCCGGCGCCTCCCAATGCACCCAGGTTGCCGTTGTAAACAACACCGCGCTGCACTTCCAGCTGCACGTTCGAGAAGTTGAACAGGATCGGGGTAGCGGCGCTGGTGCCATCCCAGAAGATGCTCGAGTTCATGGTCCAGGTGTTGGAGGCGGTGTTGCTGGTGCCGCCCACCCGGCAGCAACTGCTGGCGCTCAGGGTATAGAGGGCGGCGCCAGTCAATTGCACGGTGTGAACGGAGGTCACTTTAGTGAAGCGGCTGTCCGTCGTGTCGTTCACCTGCGCGCCTACTTGACTCATGTTGCCCACGCCGGAAACCGCTATGGGAGCGCTTTCATCAATGTCACCCACACCGGTAGGGCGCCAAAAGCTAGTAGCGTTGACGGTGAGCAATCCACTGGCGGAGACCGTTGGAATCATCGCGGCACCACGGAAGTGGGATGCTTCAGTCGCGGTGCCGACAAGGGCCATCGCGATCCCGGCCGCCATTGCGGCGACCTTGAAATCAGGCTTATTCATGTGTTTTCTCCTCATGTACGTAAATGGTACAACCCCGCAAAGCATGAAGCATTAATCGTGCCCTCGGGGACCCGGAAATGAAGTCTCCTTTAACTACAACGCATTAAATATTTTTAACAGCGCTTAAGCAGTTCGCCGGCATGATCTTAAAGGCGGGGTGTA
>JANNPG010000643.1:0-3560 GCA_031399805.1 Betaproteobacteria bacterium
GAAGAGGCGATGCTGGTGGACAGCGTGCGCAAGCTTGCGCGCGACGAGATTGCGCCGCGCGCCGCGGAGTGCGATCGCAGCGGTGAATTTCCGCACGGCAACGTGAAGGCGATCAATGGGTTGGGACTCAACGCGATGTTCATTCCGCAAGCGCACGGCGGTGCGCAGATGTCGTATGCGGCCTATCTCGAATGCGTGCGCGAGATTTCCAAGGCCTGCGCGTCAACCGGCGTGATCTGGGCGACGAATTTCCACGCGATCAAGCCGCTGATCGATTTCGGGACTGACGAGCAGAAAAAGCGCCTGCTGCCGGTGATGCTGAATGGCGGCCTTGCATCATTGACGATCACTGAGCCTACGGCCGGGTCGGATGCGACCGGCATGAAAACCGAATTCAGACCGGACGGCGACTCGATAGTGATCAACGGCACGAAAACCTTCATAACCAACGGCGCGCATGCCGATATCTACATGCTGTTCGGCAAGTGGAGCGGGATCGCCGACAGCAAGGGCGCGATTTCGGTGCTGGTTCTCGAGAAAGGCACGCCGGGGCTTAAAGTCGTGCGCGAAGAGGACAAGATGGGCCTGCGCGCGCGTCGAGCACCGCGGCGCTCGCATTCGACAATTGTCGCGTCCCGCGCGCCAATCTGCTCGGCAATCCTGGCGACGGGTTGAAGATACTGCTCGCATCGCTCAACAGGTCGCGGCCGAGCGTCGCCGCGCATGCGCTGGGTATCGCGCGCGCCGCGTTCGAGGACGCGGTGGGCTATATTAACGAGCGCCGGCAATCAGGCCGCAAAATCGTCGAATTCCAGGGCATACAATTCATGCTTGCCGACATGGCGACCGACCTCGCGATGTGCGAGGCATGGCTTTGGCACGTCGCGCGCATGGTCGACGCCGGCGCAGGCGACTTCGGCGTCGAGGCTTCCATGTTGAAGATGCGCGCATCCGACCTTGCGATGCGCATCGCGACGGACGCGGTGCAGCTCTACGGCGGTTACGGTTACTGCAAGGACTATCGCGTCGAGCGGCTGATGCGCGACGCGAAAATCACCCAGATCTGGGAAGGCACTAATCAGATTCATCGCCAGTTGATTGGGCGGAGCTTTGTGAAAAAGTGAGGGGCGGGAAAATGCGTGAGGCGTTAGGAGTGGAAATGCGTAAGGCGTTAGGCGTTAGGCGTGAGGCGGAAAAACCGATCGGCAAGCAGATCACACCCTATCGTCGTCATGCGCGGGGTTGTAGCCTTTTCCCCTCACGCCTCACGCCTCACGCCTCTCCCCGGAGGTTTTGATGGCCATCAAAACCGTTGGAGTGGCTGGCAGCGGCACCATGGGCGCGGGCATCGCGATCGTCGCCGCGCGTGCCGGATTTAGAACGATCGTGTACGACACGCGGCAGGACGCGCTTGACCGCGCGCGCAAGCAGACGGCGGGATTTTTCGCGAAGTCGGTCGAGCGCAAGAAACTCACGCAGCCGCAGGTCGACAAGATCATGAGCGACCTGACGGGCACGACCAAAATCGCGGACATGGCGGTGTGCGATATCGTGATAGAGGCAGTGTTCGAGGACCTGAAGGTCAAGCACGCACTGCTTGGCGAACTGAACAAGGCGTGCCCGCCGCACACGTTGTTTGCATCCAACACGTCGACGCTTTCGATCACCGAGATTGCCGCCGGCTCGGGCCGCGACGAGCGCGTCGTCGGCATGCACTTCTGCCTGCCCGCGCAGCTGATGAAGTTGGTCGAGATGTCGCCGGGCATACGCACCAGCGACGAAACGTTCGAGGCGGCATGGACCTTTTGCAAGGCGCTCGGCCAGACGCCCGTCAGGACCAAGGACAATCCGGGCTTCATCCTCAATTATTTTCTCGTGCCGTTCAACAATGATGCAATCCGGCTGGTGGAGGCCGGTGTCGCGGCGCCCGCGGATATCGACCACGCGATCAAGGTTGGGCTCGGTTATCCGCTGGGGCCGCTCGAATTGCTCGATCTCGTCGGACTCGATACGCATCTCCTGGTGGCCGAGGCGCTGTATGCGTCCACGCACGACCCGCGCGCGGCAGTGCCCGCGCTGGTGAAGCGCATGATAGCCGCCGGCCATCTCGGCCGTAAAACGGGGCAGGGGTTTTTCAAGTATGCAGGCAATGCGATGTTCGGAGGTTAGGCACTTTTATGCAATACGCAATACTCGATACCGGTTTCAGCCGTTCATTTCCCGCTGAGCATGCATTGCTGACCGGCGCGGCCAAAGACCTGAAATCGGCGGAGGTCGTGATCGTGATTGGCGAGCACGCGGGTACGCACGCCAAGTCGCTGAAGAAGTGGAAGGACAAGATCGCAGTGCTTATAGAACTGGGCAGCGAATGCCTCGGCGTGCATGCCGGAGAAAGTCGCGGCGAAGAAGGCTCGAACGCGCTCGGTTTCGCGCGCTTCCGGCTGGGCGACGCGGAGCCGACGAACCTCGTCGAACTCGTGCGCCAGCCGCGTACTAACAACGCGGCGCTCGAGGCGGCCAAGCTTGTTATTGAGGGCGCCGGCCTGCAGGCCGCCATTTGCGGCGATTTTTCCGGGCGCATCATCGACAGGCTGGTGCGGCCGTATTACAACGCCGCCCTGCGCCGGCTCGACGAGGGCCTGGCGACCGCCGACGATCTCGACACGACGCTTAAGCTCGGTCTCGGTTATCCCGAGGGGCCGATCGCATTGCTCGAACGCACTGGACTTGCGCATCATTTTGACGTGACGCAGGCGCTGTTCGAAGCGAGCGGCGAGCAAGCCTACGCGCCGGCGCGTCGCGCGCGCGTCGCCAAGCAAAGACAACGAAAGGAATAAACCTTTCACCGCGAAGGACGCAAAGGACGCGAAGGAAAAACACAAGGGAATCCAGATAAGGGAAGGAATCAGGTGAGAACAGGGGCATCGCGATACAATCGTGCTGCGCTGTTTCTTCAATCGTCGGATTGAAGGTGGCTGCGCAAACTTTGCATGACTTTCTCGTTCAGGATCCTTTTCCTTCGGTGTTCTTACCTTTGCGTCCTTCGCGTCCTTTGCGGTTCAAGGTTTTGGGTTTTGAGGTGATGCATGAGACCGCTTGAAGGATTTCGCGTGCTGGATTTCAGCACGCTCTTGCCGGGGCCGCTGGCGACGCTCATGCTCGCCGAGGCGGGTGCCGAGGTAATCAAGATCGAGCGTCCGGGGCGTGGCGACGAGATGCGTTCGTACACGCCGAAATTCGGCGCCGACAGCGTCAACTTCGCGATGCTCAATCGCGGCAAGCGCAGCATCGCGATAGACCTCAAGGACAAGGCCGCGGTCGAAAAATTGAAACCTCTCATCGCATCGGCCGATATCGTCGTCGAGCAATTCCGTCCCGGCGTCATGGACAGGCTTGGTCTGGGCTACGACGCACTCGACAAAATAAATCCACGCATCATTTACTGCGCGATCACCGGCTACGGCCAGCACGGGCCGCGCGCCCGCGTCGCGGCGCCCGATCTGAAATAAATAGCCGAAAACGGCAAGCTGGCGCGCGCGGCCGGCGCCGACGGCGCGCCC
>JANNPG010000647.1:0-3516 GCA_031399805.1 Betaproteobacteria bacterium
TCTGGGCAACGTCATCAATCCGGTACTGGTCGAAGGCCAGGTGCACGGCGGTGTCGTGCAGGGCGCGGGGCAGGTCTTCGGCGAACACGCAATCTACGATGCCGCCACCGCGCAACTCCTCACGGGCAGCTTTCAGGATTACGTGATGCCGCGCGCCGGCTGGTTGCGCGACATCGCGGTCCACGATTATCCGGTGCCGACGCCGACCAATGCGCTCGGCGCGAAGGGCGTCGGCGAATCCGGCTGCAGCGGCTCATTGCCCGCGCTCGTCAACGCCACGATCGACGCACTGCGCCCGCTCGGCATCCATCATCTCGACATGCCGTTCACGCCGTCGAAACTGTGGCACGCGATACGCGACGCGCGATAGGCGAAAGCTTTTTACCGGTTACGACGACGTCATCGAAATAATATGCACTAGTCGCGGCCCGATCTTGCAGACAGTGTCCGGTATCAAACCAAAAGCCGACCATCCGAGTTACATTTGCTTTCCGTCCCGATCGATTATTAACCCCGCAGTCAAAATCCCGTCAATCTGCTGCCCTTTGCGTATTTAGGCATAATAGTCGCGCAGATTGTCAGGGAGGGGAGATGAACAATCGTCGCAAACTTGTCATTGCGCTTGGCGCGAGCGCACTCGCAGCGTCGCTTCGATCTTTCGCCCAGCAGCAGGCGAAGGTTCCCCGGATCGGGTTCCTGGGCGCAACATCCGCCGCCGATTACGAAAAAGAGATGGGAGCAATGCGGGCTGGACTGCGCGAACTCGGCTACACAGAAGGCAAGAACATTGACTTTGAATCCCGCTGGGCGGAGGGGAAGTACGACCAGCTACCGGCGCTCGCGGCCGAGCTGGTTCGCCTCAAAGTTGAACTCATCGTGACGAGAGGCACGCCCGCCACCCGCGCGGCGCAGGAGGCCACCACCGCGATTCCAATCGTCATGGTCAGCGTAGGGGACCCGGTCGGCGGCGGCTTCGTCCAAAGCATGGCGCGTCCCGGCGGCAACATTACCGGGTTCACGCCCAGCGCCGGCGACATCAGCGCCAAGCTCCTTGAAATGCTGCTCAGCATGGCCCCCAAACTTTCCCGCGTGGCCGTTCTGATGAATCCAGGCAACTCGATCCATACCCGGGTTTTGCAGACCGTCCAAGCTGCAGCGCAGCGGACGAACGCAAAAATACTGCCGGTGGAAGCACGGACTGCACCGGAGATCGAAAAAGCCTTTTCCACAATGACCCGTGAGAAAGCCGGGGCCGTCATCGTGCCGCGGGACGCGCTTCTCATTCAGCAAGCGCGCAAGATCGCGGAATTGGCGGCAAAGAATCGGCTGTTATCGATATCCTCGTTTCAGGAATTCGTAGATGCCGGCGGCCTGATGAGCTACGGCTCGGATAATGTCGACACTTTCCGGCGCGCGGCAACCTATGTGGACAAGATTTTAAAAGGCGCCAAGCCCGGCGACCTGCCGGTCGATCAACCCACGAGGTTTGAATTGATTATCAACGGCAAGACGGCCAAAGCATTGGGCCTCAAGATTCCGCAGTCGCTCCTGATCAGCGCCGGGAAGGTGATCGAGTGAAATTGGATGACCGCTTTTTCACAAATTGACCCGGCACCCAAAAGGCAATGGCGTATGCGCGCGAACGTCCGCTATCGAGAAATGCGACCGTCGCCTCAGGGTCGAAACCGGACAATGCTTGTCAGGTGGAGTTGTGACCGCTACGAATAATTTGAGCGAATCTGAATGTTTTTGTCGTCAACGGAATCACTGAATCACCGCATCACCCGCAACAATTACAGGAGTCATCATGGCAGCAAAGAAACCACCTGAAGCCAAGCTCGATGCGTTGGCTCTGGCGCGCGTGGCGGGGCTCGATAAAGCGGTCAAACAATTTCCGGCGGACGTCGTGACCGCGGCGCACGCCGCCGCGACCGCGCGCGACGCCATGCCGGCGCTCGACGACGTCGCGGCCGAGCCGTGGCCGCCGATGCGCGTGAGGAATGCACGGTGAGCGATCTGCATTGGCTGACTGTCGCGGAGATAGGCGCGGCGTACACCGCGCGCCGCGTGTCGCCAGTCGAACTGGTAAAGGCGCTGCTCGATCGCATCGCGCTGCATGATCCGCAGATGAACGCATTCATAAAGGTCGATGCCGAGGCGGCACTTGCGGCCGCGCGGCTGGCGGAGCAGGAAATTTTCGCCGGGCGCGCGCGCGGGCCGCTGCACGGCGTGCCGGTCGGCGTCAAGGACATCATCGACATCGCGGGCCAGCCGACCACCTGCCACTCGAAAATCCTGCTCAAGAATGTCGCGCGCGCGGACGCACCGGTTATCAGCCATCTGCGCGCCGCGGGCGCGATCATGCTCGGCAAACTGTCGCTGCATGAATTCGCGATCGGCGGCCCGTCGTTCGATCTGCCGTTTCCGCCGGCGCGCAATCCGTGGAACGTCGATCATCATCCCGGCGGATCGTCGTCGGGGTCGGGTGCTGCGCTCGCCGCGGGGTTCGTGCCGCTCGCGCTGGGCACTGACACCGGCGGCTCGATCCGCAATCCCGCCGGCACCAGCGGCGTGGTCGGGTTGAAGCCGACGTACGGGCTCGTCTCGCGGCGCGGCGTATTCCCGCTCGCGTTCACGCTCGATCACATCGGCCCGATGACGCGTTCGGTGGGCGACATCGCTCTGGCGCTCGCCGCGCTTGCCGCGCACGACGCGGGAGATCCCGGCAGCGCGGCGGCGGCCTGCCCCTATTACGGAGCCGACCTCGCACGTGGCGCGCGCGGCCTGCGCGTCGGCTACGTGCGGCATTTTCACGAATCCGACATGCTGGCGGACCCTGAAGTCGCAGCGGCGCTCGACGACGTTGCGCGCGTGCTGAAAAAAGAAGGCGCCGAAGTGCGCGACATCAAGCTGCCGCGCCTGCAGGAACTCGCCGGCGTGCAGCGCGTGATCATGCTCGCCGAATCGTGGGCGGTACATGAAAAATGGCTGCGTGAACGGCCCGGCGATTACGCGCAGTCCTCGCGCATCAAACTGATTGGCGGCGCATTTGTGTCCGCGGGCGATTACGTGCGCGCACAGCAGCACCGCTTGCAACTCACCGCCGCGGTCGATGCGGCTTTTCGCGACGCGGATGTCCTGCTCACCGCGAGCTCGCTCGATCCCGCGTGCCGCATCGACGATGCCGCGGAACTCGCGCGCACCTACCCGCGCCAGGCGCGCAGTCCATTCAACCTGACCGGCCATCCGGCGCTCGCCATGATGAGCGGGCTGTCGAAAAGAGGGCTGCCGCTGTCGGTGCAGTTCGTCGGCCGCGCGCATGACGAGGTCACGCTATTGCGCGCCGCCGCCGCGTACGAGCGCGCGACCGACTGGCACACGCGCCGGCCGCCGATTAAAAAACCAGCTACGCAAAATCGAGAACGCAGCCTGCCCGCTCGACGTCGGCAGCAGGTTGCGTTCACCAATGACCTGAAGCGCAATCGCCGTGGACGAGAGCGCCAGGCCCAGACCCGC
>JANNPG010000656.1:0-2501 GCA_031399805.1 Betaproteobacteria bacterium
CTGCTGCACTTCCATGAGTTCCTGCGGCGCGAACTGAAATTGCAGGAGTAAGGAGTCGGGATTCGGGATTCAGCGAAAACCAGTGCGGCAAATCATCGAGTCCGACTTTTTCTGAATCCTGAATCCCGAATCCTGAATCCCGAATCCTGATGTTCACCACCCTTGTTACAGTACACGACCTCGCCGCGCATCTCGACGATCGCGACTGGCTGGTATTCGATTGCCGCTTTGACCTCGCCGACACCGCAGCCGGCCGGCACGCGTACTCGCAATCGCACATCCCCGGCGCGCGTTTCGTGCATCTGGACGACGATTTGTCGGGGCCGAAAACAGGGAACAATGGCCGCCACCCGCTACCCGATCCGGAAAAATTCTGCGCGCGTTTCGCGGCGCTCGGCATGCGCAACGACACGCAGGTGGTTGCGTACGACGCGTCAGGCGGCTACTACGCGGCGCGTTTATGGTGGATGCTGCGCTGGGTCGGGCACGACCGCGCGGCGGTACTCGACGGCGGCTGGGACGCATGGCTTAAAACGGGTTTGCCGGTCAGCGCGCAATTACCGGCACCGAAAATCGGCGTGTTCAGCGGTGCTGCGCGCGATATCGCGGTCGATGCGCGGTTCATACGGGAGCAGCTCGGTCAACCGCAGAATATCGTCATCGACGCGCGCAGCGCCGACCGCTTTCGCGGCGAGAACGAAACGCTGGATCCGGTCGGCGGACACATTCCCGGCGCGCTCAACCGATTTTTTAAAAATAATCTAGCCGCGGACGGGCGCTTCAAACCGGCGGATGAACTGCGGGAGGAATTCGCGGATTTGCTCGGAGGGGTCAAACCGGCGCGCGTCGTTCACCAATGCGGCTCCGGCGTCACCGCGTGCCACAACCTGCTCGCGATGGAAATCGCGGGGTTAAACGGATCGAAGCTCTACCCCGGCTCGTGGAGCGAATGGTGCAGCGACCCGCAGCGGCCGGTCGCGCGTTAACAGCACGCTTTTCGTTGCTGATCGGCTGACTCAACGGGCGTTGTAATGTTTCCCGCCGGCCAGCGACGGCTCGGGAGCGGCACTTTCCGTGCGGACGGCTTGCGACCGCACGGCAAAAATGGCAGTGAGATGCAGATGCTACGCAGCATGCGGCGCAGATAAAACGCAATCAGAAAGCGCGTCACCGCGCTACGTTGCTTCCATACCCAATTGGGTTTGCGGTTCATACTCCACCAATAACCCTGTTGTTCAACGTAATCTCCTTCGATCCTGTGCCGTCCAGACTCAGGTATCATTTATTCCCGTGGCATCGAGATTAAAGCCTGCCGAACCGTCGATCCTCGGCCTGATGCGCGTGAGGCTGCTCGAAGGCGTGCCGGCATCCGCTCTGGAACAGCTCGCCCGGCAATGCCGCTGGCGCCGTTTTCCGGCCGGCCAGCGCGTGATTTCCCGCGAAGCACCAGACCAGGATGTTTATCTGATCGTGTCGGGCCGCGTACGCGTCACCTCCTATTCCGCTGCCGGCCGGCAAGTCACTTTCCGCGACATTCCGGCGGGCGACTGGTTCGGCGATTTCGCGGCGATCGATGGTTTGTCGCGCTCGGCGGATGTCGTCGCCCTTGACGATGCGCTTGTTGCGTCGATGGGGCCGGCGGTGTTTCGCGACCTCCTGCACGAACAGCCCGTGGTGCGCGACCGCATGCTGCGGCGGCTGGTGACCTCGGTGCGCGAGTTGACGGAACGCGTCTTCGATTTGAGCACGCTCGGCGTGCAAAACCGCGTCCACGCGGAAGTTTTGCGCCTCGCCAGGCAGGCGGGCGTCAAGGCTAATGTCGCGCGCATCGATCCTGCGCCCAAGCATTCGGAAATTGCCAGTCAAGTCAGCACCTATAGAGAGCAGGTCACGCGCGAGCTGTCGGCGATGGCGAAGCAAGGCCTCGTCGAGCGTGCAGGCCGTGCGCTGGTCATTCCCGACGTCGCCCGCCTCGAGAAGATCGTCGCCGAGGTAAGGCGTTCGCCCTAGCCCGTCGCCGCCATCAACGACCATTCGGAATCTGCCGCCGGAACATGCGACCCATCGTCGTCGCCCAGCAGCAGGCGCAACACGACCGGATAGCGCGGCGCAGTAGCGGTCTCCCGCCGCATCGGTTGCGCGTTGCGGGGCTTGAACTCGAGGTCGGGGCTGCGCGTGGCAATAACCGCCTGCAGCCGGCTCGAAACGTTCAGCGCGCGCAGGATGTGGGCGACGTGGATCTTGACCGTGGCGCTGGAAATATTGAGTCGCCGGCCGATCAGCTTGTTCGGCAGGCCCTCGCACAGCAACGCGAGCACATCGAGTTGGCGCGGTGTAAGGTTTTCCGGCAGCGCGGTGAACGGTTGCCGATCCGGGCTGGTTACTTTCATCTCGTGCATGGTTCCCATGGCAATGCCTCCTGTCACTGTTGAGTTACCGTGTTTGCGCTGGCGCAAGCCAGTGATTCATTACGGTTCCCAGTGTAGGGATGGGCGCAACGG
>JANNPG010000663.1:0-9509 GCA_031399805.1 Betaproteobacteria bacterium
CTCCTAGTACGAGAGGACCGGAGTGGACGCACCTCTGGTGTACCGGTTATGACGCCAGTCGTATTGCCGGGTAGCTATGTGCGGAAGAGATAACCGCTGAAAGCATCTAAGCGGGAAACTCGCCTTAAGATAAGACTTCCCGGGGACTTGATCCCCCTGAAGGGTCGTCCGAGACCAGGACGTAGATAGGCTGGGTGTGTACGATAAGTAATGGTCTTAGCTAACCAGTACTAATTGCCCGAGCGGCTTGATCCTATAACCTTGAAGTGTTATTGGGCATAGACGCGCAACAATCGAATTCATGCTTTACTTCTTCCAGTTTGGGCACCGGCAGGCTTGAGTACTGTCAGTGCCGCAGCAAGCTTAGATAAGACTTGCTGCTCGGATTTCAAGAATTGCTTAGCAGCCATAGCGAGTTGGACCCACCCCTTCCCATTCCGAACAGGGCCGTGAAACGACTCAGCGCCGATGATAGTGCGGATTACCCGTGCGAAAGTAGGACACTGCTAGGCTCCTTACACGTGGAAGCCCCGGTCTCGCAAGAGGTCGGGGCTTTTGCTTTTACGGTCGCGTAATCGTCAACACCGCCACCATTTCACGCCGCGTTGGACCACTTTCAAAGTGCGCGGTACTTTGCTAAAATCAAAGCCCTTTTTGCAGTGGGCTGGAGTGGGCTTTACCGCCCATTTTTTATTTGTAGTGAAGAATTTACATGGATTTCGGGCAGTTGTTGGATACCACAGTGAGCGGCCTAGGCTACGAATTGGTGGCGTGGGAACGCTCGGGCAAAGGCAGTATGCTGAGAATATTTTTAGACAAGCCGGGTGGCGTTGAAATCGACGATTGCGCGCGCGTGAGCCAGCATTTGTCGCGCGTACTGGAGGTCGAGGGGGTAGCTTACGACCGGCTCGAGGTTTCATCGCCGGGCCTCGATCGCGTCTTGCGCAAGCACGAGGACTATGCGCGATTTACCGGCGAGAAGGCGCGCCTGAAACTGCGCCTCGCATTGAATGGACAGCGTAATTTTATCGGCATATTGCGTGCCGTGAACGATGGAATACTGGAATTGGAAGTAGACGGAAAGTTGCTCTCATTTGATTTGAGCAATATTGAAAAAGCACGTCTGGTTCCGAACATTTAGGAGGCGAATATGAGTCGCGAATTGCTGTTACTGGTCGACGCGCTGGCGCGCGAAAAGAACGTCGACAAGAACATCGTTATCGGTGCGCTGGAACTGGCGCTCGCGTCGGCGACCAAGAAACGCTTCCCGGACGATATCGACGTGCGCGTCGAAGTCGATCCGGCTACCGGGGAGTTCAAGTCCTTTCGCCGCTGGCAGGTGGTTGCCGACGAGGTGCTGGAAGCGCCCGTGCGTCAATTGACCCTGGAGCAAGCATGCGAGCGAAATCCCGAAATCCAACTCGAGCAGTTTATCGAAGAACCGTTGCCGGCGGTGGAATTCGGGCGCATTGGAGCTCAGGCTGCCAAGCAGGTCATACTGCAGAAAATTCGCGATGCGGAGCGCGAGCAGATATTGAGCGACTTCCTTGCGCGCGACGAGCAACTGGTAACGGGCGTGATCAAGCGCATGGAGCGGGGCAGCGCGATCATAGAGTCAGGGCGCGTCGAAGCGCTGTTGCCGCGCGATCAGATGATCGCGAAGGAAAATTTGCGTCCAGGCGACCGCGTGCGTGCCTGTCTGTTGAAAGTTGATCGGGTCAGCCGTGGCCCGCAAATTGTTTTGTCGAGGATTACGCCGGAGTTTCTGATCAAATTGTTCGAACTTGAAGTTCCTGAGCTCGAGGATGGTCTGCTCGAGATCAAGTCGGCGGCGCGCGACCCCGGGTCGCGGGCGAAAATTGCCGTCAAGTCCAACGATCCGCGCATAGATCCGATCGGCACTTGTGTCGGCATGCGTGGTTCGCGCGTGCAGGCGGTCACCTCCGAACTGGGCGGCGAGCGCATCGATATCATTTTGTGGTCTGCCGACCCCGCGCAGTTTGTGATTAATGCGCTGGCGCCAGCCGAGGTCAGTAAAATAACGGTCGATGAAGAAAAGCACAGCATGGACATCGTCGTCGACGAGGAAAATCTCGCGCAGGCGATCGGGCGCACTGGCCAGAACGTGCGGCTTGCGAGCGAGTTGACGGGTTGGGAACTGAACCTGATGACGCTCGAAGAATCGCAGAAGAAAAGCGAGGAAGAGTCGGCGACCATCCGTAATCTGTTTATGGAAAAGCTCGACGTCGACCAGGAGGTCGCGGATATTCTCGTGCAGGAAGGATTTGGCACTCTGGAAGAAGTCGCGTATGTGCCGGTGGCGGAGATGCTTGAAATAGAATCTTTCGACGAGGACACGGTCAATGAACTCAGGAGCCGCGCGCGCAATGCACTGTTGACGCAGGCAATCGTGACGGAAGAAAAACTCGAGCACGACGTCGAGGATTTACTTACGCTCGAAGGCATGGACAATCAGACCGCGCGTATGCTCGCCGAGCAAGGCATAATCACGAAAGAGAATCTCGCCGATCTCGCAATGGACGACCTGGTCGAAATGACTGGAATTGACGCCGAGCGCGCCAAGCAACTCATCATGACCGCTCGCGCGCCATGGTTCGCATAATTACACCCGGAGTCCACCATGGCACAGATCAATGTCACACAGTTCGCGAAGGAGCTCGGTCTGCCGATCGAACTCCTGATCGAGCAGCTCCAGACTGCCGGCGTCAAGAAGAAGCTCGCCAATGACACCGTCCTGACTGAAAAGGACAAAACGCAGCTACTCGACTATTTGCGGCAGTCGCATGGTGCGCGCGAGCCCAAGAACAAGATTACGCTGACGCGCAAGCAGACAACCGAGATCAAGAAATCCGATAGCACCGGCAAAGCGCGCACGATTCAGGTCGAGGTGCGCAAAAAACGCGTGCTGGTAAAACGGGACACGCCCGCCGAGGCCGCACCGGTCGAAGTCGCGCCCGCCGTCGCGGCAGCGCCGGTACCGGTGGTTGATGCAGCGCAGAAAGCGAAACGCGAAGCGGAAGCCAAGAAGCAGGCCGAGCTGATCGCACTGCAAAGCGAGGAAGTGCAGGAAAAGCAGACGCGTGCGCGGCGCAAGAAAGCAGATGCCGACGCCGTGGAAGCGCCTCCGGCTGTTGCCGAAACGCCTGTCGACCCGGTAGTTGTGGCGGCGCAAGCTATTGCGCCAGGAGCCACGACGGCTCTTTCTGAGGGCACGTTGCACAAACCTCAGCCCAAGCCGGGCGACAAACCAAAGCCGGAGAAGAAAGCCAAGAAGCCCGTCAAAGAGGTGGTGTGGCGAGACGAGAACGTCAAGCGCCGGTCGATCAAGACGCGCGGCGACATGGGCGGCGGTATGGGCTGGCGCACCCGCAAAGACCGGCATGCCAAGCGCGAAGGCGAGGAGGCAACAGGCGACCACGCGTTCGCGGCACCCACCGAACCGATCGTGCGCGAAGTGAGCGTACCTGAAACGATCACGGTTGCGGCGCTGGCGCAGAAAATGTCGGTGAAGGCGGCAGAGGTTATCAAGGCCATGATGAAACTCGGCACCATGGTGACGATCAACCAGGTGATCGACCAGGAAACCGCCATGATCGTCGTCGAGGAGATGGGGCATAAACCGGTGCGCGCCAAGCTCGACGATCCGGACGCCTATCTGACTGACGCCGCGCCACCCGAGCAACTGACGCTCGAGCCGCGCGCGCCGGTTGTCACCGTGATGGGGCACG
The DNA here is from genome assembly GCA_031399805.1 of Betaproteobacteria bacterium. Taxonomy (GTDB): domain Bacteria; phylum Pseudomonadota; class Gammaproteobacteria; order Burkholderiales; family SG8-41; genus PALSA-1004. The sequence goes on from JANNPG010000663.1 coordinate 3,750, forward strand.
TCGATCACGGCAAGACTTCTCTGCTCGATCATATCCGTCGCACGCGGGTTGCGAGTGGCGAAGCAGGCGGGATAACCCAGCATATTGGTGCTTATCACGTGCAAACGCCGCGCGGCATGATCACGTTTCTCGACACGCCGGGCCACGAAGCTTTTACGGCGATGCGCGCGCGCGGCGCCAAAGTCACCGACCTGGTAATTCTCGTGGTCGCCGCCGACGACGGCGTAATGCCGCAGACGATAGAAGCAATTCATCACGCCAGGGCGGCGAAGGTGCCGATAGTGGTGGCGCTCAACAAGATCGACCGGCCGGAAGCGAATCCGGAACGCGTCAAGCAGGACCTCGCCGGTCAGCAAGTCGTGCCTGAAGAGTGGGGCGGGGACACCATGTTCGTGTCGGTTTCGGCGAAAACCGGCGACGGCATCGACAAGTTGCTCGAAAGCGTGTTGTTGCAAGCCGAGGTGCTTGAGTTAAAAGCGGCCAGGGATGCGCCGGCCAAAGGCATAGTGATTGAAGCGCGTCTCGACAAGGGGCGCGGCCCGGTGGCAACGGTGCTGGTGCAGTCGGGAACTCTAAAGCGCGGCGACATCGTGTTGGCCGGTGCGGTGTTCGGCCGCGTGCGCGCGATGATAGACGAGACCGGCAAGTCGGTTGACAACGCGGGGCCGTCGATACCGGTGGAAATCCAGGGCATGTCGGACGTGCCGGCCGCCGGCTCCGATTTGCTGGTGCTTGGCGACGAACGCAAAGCGCGTGAAATCGCCTTGTTCCGTCAGGGCAAGTTCCGCGACGTCAAACTTGCGCTGCTGCAGTCGAATAAAAGCGAAAACTTGTTCGAGCAAATCGGCGAAGGCGGCAAGAAAACGCTATCGATCATCATCAAGTCCGATGTGCAGGGTTCTTACGAGGCGATGGCGCACGCATTACCCAAGATTTCGACCGATGAGGTCAAGGTTAACATCGTGCACTGCGGCGTTGGCGGCATCACCGAATCGGACGTGAATCTTGCTCTGGCGTCGAAAGCAGTAATTATCGGCTTTAACACGCGCGCCGATGCTATGGCGCGCAAACTCGCCGAGTCGGCAGGCGTGGAAATTCGTTACTACAACATCATCTATGAAGCGCTCGATGACGTGAAGGCGGCGTTATCCGGCATGCTGACACCGGAGAAGAAGGAAAGCGTGCTCGGCATGGTTGAAGTGCGGCAGGTGTTCAAGATATCCAAAGTCGGAACCGTCGCCGGTTGCATGGTGCTCGACGGGCTGGTCCGCCGCAGCGCCAAAGTGCGCGTGTTGCGCGACAACGTGGTGATCCATGACGGCGAGCTCGATTCGCTGAAACGCTTCAAAGACGACGCGCGCGAGGTCAAGGCCGGATTTGACTGCGGCCTGTCAGTCAAGAACTTCGGCGATGTCAAGGTCGGCGACCAGCTCGAAGTCTACGAGGTCGTCGAGGTGGCGCGTACGCTATGAGGATTCAGGAGCGGGGATTCAGGATTCAGAATAAAAGCGGCGGCTTCACTATGTTTATTCTCTGGTTTGCTGAATCCTGATTCCTGAATCCTGCTACTGACATGCCTCGCGACTTTTCCCGCACGCTGCGCATCGCCGAGCAGATCCAGCGTGATCTGGCTGAATTGCTGCGCCTCGAGGTCAAGGATCCTCGCATCGGCATGGTGACGCTGACTGATGTCGAGGTTACCGCCGATTACGCGCACGCCAAGGTTTTTTTCACCGCCCTCGGCGACGCTGACGTGGTGGCGGCTGCCACCGAGGGGCTTAATCGGGCGGCCGGATTCTTGCGACACGAGCTCGGGCGCCGGATCAAGCTACGCAGCATCCCGCAATTACATTTTCTCTATGACGACTCGGTCGAGCGCGGCGTGCGGTTGTCGCGATTGATTGACGAAGCAGTTAGTACGCCGGCTCCCGGCAAGAAAAAAAGTCGCTGACCGGTTGGTGCCCTGAATTTGAAGCGGCTCGCCCAACTTCGCCAGCAGGTGGACGGCGTATTACTGCTCGATAAACCGGTGGGTATCACGTCGAATGCGGCCATCCAGCGCGTTAGACGCGCGTTCAATGCGAGCAAGGTCGGTCATGTCGGCACACTGGACCCGCTGGCGAGCGGCTTGCTGCCGGTGTGCCTGGGTGAAGCCACGAAGTTTTCCACCGACATGTTCAGCGCCGACAAAACCTATGAAGCGGAAATCCTGCTGGGCGTAACCACCACCACCGGGGATATCGAAGGGGAAATTACCTCACGCCAGGCGGTTGCGGTGTCACCCGAGCAGATATTGGCAGTGCTAAAGCGCTTTACGGGTGCATTGGAGCAGACGCCGCCGATGTATAGCGCGCTCAAGCGTGATGGCAAGCCGCTCTACGCTTATGCGCGGGCCGGGCAGACGGTCGAGCGCGCGCCGCGCAGCATCACGATTCACGAGATTGCTGTGCTTTCGCTCGCGCTTGCCGCCGGGCGTTTCACGGTCAGCGTACACTGCACCAAGGGCACCTATATTCGTGTGCTGGCCGAGGACATCGGCAGTGTCCTTGGCTGCGGCGCAACGCTCGCCGGCCTGCGCCGCACCAGCGTCGGTGAGTTTGGACTACACAAGGCGATCGCTCTCGACCGGTTGGAGGGGCTGTCGGCAGATGAAAGGGCGTCAGCCCTGTTGCCGGTCGATTGCCTCGTGACGGGACTTCCCATTGTGGTGCTGACTGCGGACTCGGTGCGGCGCATTGTGCAGGGGCAAGCAGCACAGGCCGACACCGCCGAAAACGCGGGTTTAGTCAGGCTGTATGACTCGGACCGGCGTTTTCTGGGGCTCGCAGAGTTGCAGCCAGGTGGGCAACTCATGCCGAAGCGCCTGCGGGCAGCCGCTGCGACCGTATCTGGCGGTGATCTGGGAGAGCGGTTGCAAACTCCTAAAATTGCTTGAGAAAGCCGCTAGTTACGGGGTAAAATAGCAAACTTTGCAAGTGGAGATACGAATGCCAACCAGCGGCACGCAAAAAGCCCAGATCGTCAAAGACTACCAGCGCAAGCAATCGGACACCGGTTCGCCGGAAGTGCAGGTTGCATTGCTGTCCGCACGCATTACCGAACTGACGGAACATTTCAAGGTTCACGTCAAGGATCACCACTCGCGCCGCGGGTTGTTGCGCATGGTGAGCCAGCGTCGCAAGCTTCTGGATTATCTGAAACGCTCGAACGTCGAAAAATATCGCGCGCTGATCGATCGCCTCGGTCTGCGTAAGTGATTCCACCGAGGTGCCGGTGGCAAACGTTTAGGAGTGCAAGAAAGTGGCCGGCCCGGGAATGTGCCCAGGACGGCCACGTTTGTTTTGACGTCTCAAATTTGATATTTCTGTCCGCGCCGCAACGCGCGGCCCAACCGTTCCATAAAGGATACGACATTGAGTCCAACTAAGAAAACCATCATGTGGGGGGGCCATAAGCTGACCCTCGAAACCGGCGAGATCGCGCGCCAGGCCAGCGGTGCCGTGCTGGTGAGTATGGAAGATACGGTGGTGCTGGTGACGGTCGTTGGCAGAAAATCTGCCGATGCGGCCAAGGATTTTCTGCCGCTGACCGTTGATTATCAGGAACGCACATACGCCGCGGGCAAGATTCCCGGCGGCTTTTTCAAGCGCGAAGGACGGCCCTCGGAGAAGGAGATACTCACGTCGCGCCTCATCGACCGGCCGATTCGTCCGCTCTTCCCCGACGGTTACTACAATGAAGTGCAGGTCGTGGCGACCGTAATGTCGTCGAACAGCGAGGTCGATTCCGACATACCGGCGATGATCGGTACGTCGGCCGCGCTCGCGGTATCCGGCATTCCGTTCAACGGCCCGATCGGCGCGGCGCGCGTGGGCTATGCCGACGGACAATATGTACTCAATCCGACCGCGACCGAGCTTAAATCGAGCCAGCTTAATCTGGTCGTCGCCGGCACGCAGCAGGCGGTGCTGATGGTCGAGTCCGAGGCAAGCGAACTGTCCGAGGACATCATGTTGGGCGCCGTGGTATTCGGTCACGAGCAGATGCAGTCTGTAATTGAAGCAATCAACCAGATGGCCGATGAAGTAAACAACCCGGTGTGGGACTGGGCGCCGCCCGCGAAAGACACGGCGCTTGTCGCGCGCGTTGCCGAACTGGCTGAAAAAGATTTAAACGCTGCGTTCCAGTTGAAGCAGAAACAGGCGCGCTCCGAGGCAATCGACAATATCTGGAAACGCGTTTTCAACGAAGTCGGTGTCGGCGCGGAAGGCGGGCCCGACGGCAACGCCGTGAAGGAAATCTGTTTCGCCCTGGAGTCGAAGATCGTGCGCGGCCAGATTCTGAACGGCGAGCCGCGTATCGACGGCCGCGATACGCGCACGGTGCGCCCGATCACCATCAGGTCCGGCGTGTTGCCGCGTGCGCATGGCTCCGCGCTGTTTACCCGTGGTGAAACGCAGGCGATGGTGGTTGCCACTCTGGGCACTTCCCGTGACGAGCAGCGCATCGACGCTTTGCAAGGCGAATATACCGACCGCTTTATGCTGCATTACAATATGCCCCCTTACGCGACCGGCGAGACCGGCCGCGTCGGCACGCCCAAGCGGCGTGAAATCGGCCACGGCCGGCTTGCCAAGCGCGCGTTGCTGGCGGTGCTGCCGACACCCGAGGAGTTTGGTTATTCGATGCGCGTGGTGTCCGAGATCACCGAATCGAACGGTTCGAGTTCGATGGCGTCGGTGTGCGGTGGTTGCCTGGCGCTGATGGATGCGGGTGTGCCGCTCAAGGCGCACGTCGCGGGTATCGCGATGGGACTCATCAAGGAAGACAACCGCTTTGCGGTACTGACCGACATTCTGGGCGACGAAGATCACCTCGGTGACATGGACTTCAAGGTGGCGGGTACCGAGAACGGCATTACCGCTTTGCAAATGGACATCAAAATTACCGGCATCACCAAGGAGATCATGCATGCCGCGCTGGTGCAGGCGCGCGAAGGCCGCATGCATATCCTGGGCAAAATGAAAAGCGCGCTGGAAACGCCGCGCACGGAATTGTCGGCTTACGCGCCGCGCATGATCACGATCAAGATCAAGCCGGAGAAGATTCGCGACGTGATCGGCAAGGGTGGAGCAGTCATCCGCGCGCTGACCGAGGAAACCGGTACTTCCATCGATATCTCCGATGACGGCACGGTGACGATTGCCTGCGTTTCGTCCGAGGGCGGTGAACTTGCCCGCAGACGCATCGAGGAGATCACTGCCGATGTTGAAGTCGGGCGCGTCTATGACGGCACCGTGCTCAAACTGCTCGATTTTGGCGCGATTGTCAGCGTATTGCCCGGCAAGGATGGCCTGCTGCACATCTCCCAGATCGCCAATGAGCGCGTCAACGCGGTTGCCGATCATCTGAAGGAGGGCCAGCAGGTGCGGGTCAAGGTGATCGAAGCGGACGATAAGGGCCGCTTGCGCTTGAGTATGAAAGCGGCGGCAGCGGAGGCGCCGCAACCCCAGCCGCAAACCGTCCAGTAGTCGCGTCGTTTGCCGACAAAAAAGGGCAGCCTGGGCTGCCCTTTTTTATACCACGGGAGAATTTACCGGTGAAACGCTATTTAGCGACCTGCTTTTAGTTCCGGCGTAACCGTCGAAAAACGAAGGTTAGCCTCCACTGAAAACAAGTTGCCAAGACATCACTTGGCGCCGACCTGCTTTTAGTTCCGGCGTAACCTTCGAAAAACGAAGGTTAGCCTCCACTGAAAAC
>JANNPG010000666.1:0-5250 GCA_031399805.1 Betaproteobacteria bacterium
GCGCCCGCGATCGTTGAGCGGTGTCCAGTCCGTATAGGTGCCGACGACGTTGCCGAGGTAGGGATTGGCAATCTCCAGCACGCGCTGGAAATCCAGATCGTCCGGATCGCATACGCCGCGCTGCGGATTTTCCATCGCCCAGATCACGCCCGCCATCACACCGGCGGCCACCTGCAGGCTGGTGGCGTTGTTGTACGGCGCCAGTTTGCGCGCCTCGTGGATCGACAGCCGCGAACCGTACCAGTACGCACCCCTGGCATGCCCCATGAGCAGCGCTCCCAGCTCGTCCGTGCCGTCGAAAATCTCATCCATCAAGATGCGCTTGTTTTCGGGCAACGCCCAGTTCTTGCCCGCATACTCATGCAGTGAAAGTATCGTGCTGTCGCATGGATGGTATGCGTAATGACAGGTCGGACGGTAGACGACCTTCTTGCCGGCGCGCACCGTGTAGTAATCCGAAATCGAAATCGCCTCGCCATGCGTGATGAGGAAACCGTGGAAATTGCCTTCCACCGGCGTCCACGTGCGCACCCGCACCGACGCGCCGGGACGCGTCAGGTAGATCGCGGCCTTGCCGCCGAACTTGTGCTGCTTGGCGTCGCGCGGAAAATTCTTTTCATGCGAGCCCCAGCCGAGTTCGCACGGCTGCGACCCCTCGCCGACAAAGCCGTCGACCGACCACGTGTTGACGAACTCGAGGCGGCGCTTGCCCGGATTGGCAACCTGCGTATCGCGCTCGGAGCAGTGAATGACCTTGACCCCGAGCCCCATGGCGAGCCGCGCCCAGTCTGCCTTCGATTCGGGCTTGGCGGCGCGTTTCCTGATGTCGCGCGAGAGGTTGATCAACGCCTGCTTGACCCAGTGCGAGATCAGGCCGGGATTGGCGCCGTGGGTCGGGATCACGGTCGGTCCGCCGTGCGGATACTTGGTGCGCAGCTTAATGACCTCTTCGCGCAGACCGTAATTGGAGCGGCGTGACGCCGACACGCTGGTGTCGGTGTAGCCACCGAGCCACGGCTCTATGCAGGTATCGAGATACATCACGCCGCGCTTGTGGCAATACTCGATCAACGCGACGCTCGACACTTCGACCGAAAGATTGAGCAGGAAATCGCCCTTGCTGACCAGCGGCTCGAGCACCGTGCGATAGTTCTCTCGCGTCAGCGGCTTGACGGTAAATCTGATGCCGAATTGTTTCGCTTCCTCGACGCCGCGCGTGTCCCCGGTCACGATACGGATACGCTCGAGCGGCATGTCGATATGACGCAGCAGCAGCGGCAGCGTGCCCTGTCCGACCGAACCGAAGCCGATCACGACCAGCCGCCCCTGGTATTTAACGTGTTTTTTCTCGTTCATTTCCCGCTTGTGCGCCGCTGAATTTTTTTCGGTTTGGAGTGTAGCATTTTATATTCTGCGAGTCGTCCCCGCACGGCGCGTGCGTTACGCCCGGACCCTGAGCAGTAATTTACCCTTCGTATTGCGTCCTTCAAGGTAGCGGTGCGCATCCGCCGCCTGCGCCAGCGCAAACTCGCGGTCGATCGCGACCGTCAGCCTGCCGGCGCTGTAATGCGCGAACAGATCCGCGGCGCGTGCGCGCAACTCGTCGGTGGTCGCAATATAGTCCGCGAGGTGCGGGCGCGTAAAAAAGACCGAGCCGGCCTCGGCAAGCTCGAGCGGTTCGACCGCAGTGACGAGCCCGGAGGCGCCGCCATAGTTGATGCACAGGCCGCGTTTTTTCAGGCTGCGGATGCTTTGGTGTATCGTGTCCTTACCCACCGCGTCGTAGACGACATTGACGCCCTGCCCGCCGGTGATCTTCATCACCGCCTCGCGGAAATCGGTGTCTCTGTACAGAATGACGTGGTCCGCTCCGCGCGCCTTTGCGATCGCCGCTTTTTCCGCGCTGCCGGCGGTCGCCAACACCGTCGCGCCGCGCAGCTTGGCGAGTTGCGTGAGCAACTGGCCTACCCCGCCGGCGGCGGCATGCACGAGACAGCTCGTCCCCGGCACAAGCACGAACGCCGAGTGCGAGAGGTAGTGCGCGGTGCATCCCTGCAACATCAGCGCGGTCGCGACATTCAGCGGCACCTCGCGCGGCACTTTCACCAGGCGCGCCGCGGGCACCGCCGCATATTCGGCATAGCTGCCGCGCACGATGCAATAGGCGACGCGGTCGCCAACCTGCAAACCCGTCACGCCCGCGCCCAGCTCCGCCACCGTGCCGCCGCCTTCCATGCCCAGCGTCATCGGCAACGGCGTCCGGTAGGTCTGCGACCGTGCGTAGTGACCGCTGCGCATGTAAACGTCGATGAAATTGATGCCTGCGTATTCAAGCGCGACCAGCGCCTCGCCAGCCGCCGCGCGCGGCCGTGGCAGTTCCAGGAGCTGCAGTTGCTCGGGTCCGCCGAAGGCCGGTATCGAAATGGTTTTCATGTTCTTCCTGATCGAAACAGGGTGTACGCGCAACGCTGCAAGTTTACTTCACTCGCAGGCGGACGCGGCGCAGTACGTTATCATTTGTATTTGCGAATCCGCCCTACGCGTCACAGCACGCGATGCGGCGCATCATGGGAGCGTGAGAGTTTATGGCTGCACAACCGCAGATTGCAATCGAACCGGCGCCGGCGCGCGCCGCTGTTGCCCAATTGATACGGCGCGCACGTGCCGCGCAAAGCATTTTTGCGCGTTACTCGCAGGCTGAGCTCGACGAAGTCGCGACCGCCGCGGGTTGGGCCATCATGGAACCGGGCCGTAACCGCGAACTCGCCGAACTCGCCGTCAAGGACACCGGCCTCGGCAACGTTGCCGACAAGATCACCAAGAACCATCGCAAAACGCTGGGCCTGATGCGCGACCTCATGCACGCGAAAACCACCGGCATCATCGCGGAGCACGCCGCTACGGGCATCACTGAAATCGCCCGCCCGGTCGGCGTCGTCGCCGCCGTCGTGCCATCGACGAATCCCGGCGCAACCCCTGCCAATAACATTATCAATGCCTTGAAGTGCGGCAATGCGGTGATCCTGTCGCCGTCGCCCAAGGGTTACACGACCTGCGCGAAGCTCGTGGCCTACATACATGCGGAATTGACGCGCGTCGGCGCGCCGTTGGAGCTGGTGCAGATACTGCCGGCGCCGGTGACCAAGGAGTCTTCGACCGAACTCATGCAGCAGGCCGACCTCGTTGTCGTCACCGGCTCGAAAGCCAACGTGCGCGCAGGCTATTCGAGCGGCAAGCCCGCGCTCGGCGTCGGCGCCGGCAACGTCGCCGTAATCGTCGACGACAGCGCGGATGTCAAAGACGCCGCGGCCAAGATCATGGCGTCGAAAATATTCGACAACGCGACGAGCTGCTCGTCGGAGAACAGCGTCATCATCCACGCTAAAGTCTACGCGGCGATGCTCGCCGCGCTGGTGCAAGCGGGCGGCGCATTGCTGACCGCCGCCGAAAAGGCGACGCTGCAGAAAACGATGTTTCCCGGCGGCCACTTGTCACCCGCCGTCACGGCGCAGGCGGTAAGCAAAATCTGCGCGATCGCCGGCCTCACGCGTCCTGCGCTCGTCGCCGCCAAGTGCCTGCTGGTCGAGGAAACCGGCGCCGGCGGGGATTTTCCGTTTTCGGGCGAGAAGCTGTCGCCCGTGCTCACCGTCTATCGCGCCGGCGATTTCGATCACGCGTTCGGCATTCTGCGCGACATCTACGCCTACATGGGCAATGGCCATTCGTGCGTCATCTACAGCGAAAATGACGCGCACATACGCCGCCTGGGCCTCGAAATGACCGTGTGCCGCGTGATCGTCAAGCAGGCGCACACGTTCGCCACCGGCGGCAGCTTCGACAACGGCCTGCCGTTTTCGCTGTCGATGGGCTGCGGCACGTGGGGCGGCAACAGCTTCTCGGAAAACCTCCATTACAAGCACTTCATGAACATCACGCGCATCGTGCGCACCATCCCCGAGGACCAGCCCGCGGAAGAGGACCTGTTCGGTCAGTTCTGGAAGAAATACGGAAAGTAGACGGGCAAAACCGATGAACTTCGAGGAACACGCGGCCAAGCCGCTCCTGGCCGGGCGGGGCATCGCCATTCCCACGGGCGGGCTGGCGAAAACGCCCGACGAAGCAGCCGAAATCGCAGCGCGGATCGGCGCCGTCGTCGTCAAGGCCCAGGTCCCGACCGGCAAGCGCGGCAAGGCGGGCGGCATCAAGCTCGCCGCGACGCCGGACGAAGCCAGGACCCATGCCAGGGCCATCATCGGCATGGAGATCGCCGGCCACCACGTCGAGCAGGTGCTGATCGAGGAGCAGATGCCGATCGAACGCGAGCTTTATGCTGCGGTGCTCAACGACCCGTCTAGCAAGGGCCCGCTCGTCATGTTTTCGACCGAGGGCGGCATGGATATCGAGGAGGTGGCGGCGACTGCACCCGACAAGCTGCGTCGCCACCCCGTCGATATCCGCCGCGGCTTTACTTCCGCAGATGCAGAAGCGCTGGTCCGCGGCATGGGACTCGGCGCGGCTAAAAGCAAGGACGCCAATACGCTCGCCAAGCTCTACGCGGCCTACGCCGCGTACGACGCCGAGCTCATGGAAATCAATCCGCTGATCGTCACCAAGGACGGCCGCGTCGTCGCGCTCGACTGCAAGTTCGTGATGGACGATTCCGCCATCGTGCGCCAACCCGTCGTCGCACCCGCGGGCACGCCTGAGAAGCTGACCGGCCTCGAAGCCATAGCCAAGGCCGCCGGACTCAAGTACATCGACCTCGAAGGCGAGGTCGGCGTGCTCGCCAACGGCGCCGGACTCACCATGACGACCATGGACGTCGTGCGCCACCATGGCGGCCGGCCCGCGAACTTTCTCGAAATCGGCGGCGAGTCCTATACGCAGGCACAGCCGGCTCTCGAACTCCTGCTGTCGAACCCCCGCATCAAGAGCCTGGTTATCAACTTCTGCGGCGCCTTCGCGCGCACCGACGTGATGACCGAGGGCGTCATCGCGGCGATCGAAGCGTTGAAACCCAAACTGCCGATCTTCTTTTCGGTGCACGGCACCGGCGACGAGGAAGCGATCAAGCTCCTGAAGGACCGCCTCGGCGTCACGCCGCTCGCGACCATGGACGACGCCAGCAAAGCGGCTGTGGAGGCGGCGGCACTATGATCCTCCACGGCACCGATCGCGTGCTGGTGATGGGCATCACCGGCAAGCAGGGCACCTTCTGGACCGAACGCATGCAGGCCTACGGCACCAAGG